>JBGVCE010000038.1:0-7356 GCA_045226235.1 Anaerobutyricum sp. | reverse complement strand
AAGTGCAGTGAGACCACTTTTTGAAAGCAATAACCTGGTCCTTTCCGGATCAGGTTTTTTCATTTGCAGCAGAGGGTAATTCCACGGTATCAACTTCAAGTTTTATCTTGTATTCACAGGTGTTTTTGAGTATTATATATATGGTGGAAAATAATTCAGACTGCCTCCTTCCTTGATTGGAAAGGTGGTTTTGAATCTATGTGGAAAAAGTATATTTTATGCATTGCTCTCGTTTCATTTCTGATTATGATTACGGGAGGATGCAGCCCTGGTTTTTTATCGGATTTATACCCGGTTAGAGATTCCATACCGGATCAGAAGCAGGATGAGATAGCAGAGTTTACTGCCGCCGGGAATGAGGATATTGAGACGGGCACCGGTTCTGACGATCATTGGATCTATGTACACGTGTGCGGCTGTGTGAAGAATCCGGGTCTGTATCGTCTGAAAGAGGGATCAAGGATTGACGCAGCTATCCGGGCGGCAGGAGGTTTTAGCAAAGAAGCTGATGAGAAAAGTGTGAATCTGGCTTTACCTGTGGAGGATGGGACTCAGATTGAGGTTCTGTCGGCGTCAGTTTCCGAAGAGAAAAACTCTTCCCGGGATAGCCGGATCAATCTTAATCTTGCTCAGAAAGAAGATCTGATGACCCTAAACGGTATCGGTGAGAACCGGGCTCTGGCCATCATTGCATACCGTGAAGAACACGGCGGATTCTCTTCCGTTGAAGAACTAAAAGAGGTGGAAGGGATCGGGGACGGAATATACCAGAAGATAAAAAATGCTATAAAGATATAGACGATATAGAGGTGTGCTTATGAAAAAAATACTTGTGGTGGATGATGAAAAACTTATCGTGAAAGGCATTAAGTTCTCACTGATGCAGGATGACATGGAAGTTGACTGCGCCTATGATGGAGAAGAAGCTCTGGAGATGGCCAAGAAGACAGAGTACGATGTGGTGCTTCTGGATGTAATGCTCCCCAAGATGAATGGTTTTGAGGTGTGTCAGATGATCCGGGAATTCTCCAATATGCCTATCATCATGCTTACTGCCAAGGGCGATGACATGGACAAGATTCTTGGCCTTGAGTATGGCGCGGATGATTACATCACGAAGCCTTTCAACATCCTTGAAGTAAAAGCCAGGATTAAAGCCATCATGCGCAGAAGTTCACGAAAAGTGGTGGAGGAAGTGAAAAAGGTATTCGAGAAGGATGACCTGAAGATTGACTGCGATGCCAGAAGAGTGTTTGTAGGTTTAAAAGAAGTGAAACTTACGGCGAAGGAATTCGATCTTCTGGAGCTTCTGGCCTTCCATCCCAACAAAGTATACAGCCGTGAGAATCTGTTGAATATCGTCTGGGGATATGACTATCCGGGAGATGTCCGCACGGTGGATGTTCATATCAGACGCCTTAGGGAGAAGATTGAGGACAATCCTGGGGATCCGGTATATATTCACACAAAGTGGGGGGTAGGTTATTATTTCCAGGATTAATTACAAGGTAATCTCTCATTTTATATCATTTTCCTTTTTTATCGGAGTATTTTCTGTGCTGATCGTGAATCTTTTTCTTCATGCTGCAACCGGGAGACTGGTTAAGGCTCAGGATAAAAGGCTGATAGAACAGAGGGAAGATTACGTCAGAATGCAGAATAACATACTGGCCAACCGGATTATTCATGAGGGAATCGATGAGTTCTCTGTGTCCGGCGACTTCTCCGAGGATTCGGATATGATCAGTGAGCTTCAGCTGATCGCCAGCGGCCTGGAAGGCCGCATTATTCTGCTGAGCTCCAACTTTAAAGTGGTAGCGGATACCTACGAAAGAAACATAGAACAATATATCATTACGGATGACACTCTGAAAGCCATGCAGGGGGAGGGTGTCAAAGCCAAAAGAGTCGGCAACTCCTACCTTCAGGTTATGACCGGTATCATCGATAAGGAGAACGATCAGAGCAAGGGAATTGTCATTACTCTTGCCTCTTTGCAGGATGAGAACAGCGCTTATACCTATATTAAAAACCATTCTATTGTAATCAATGGTTTATTCTTTGTGATTTCCCTTATCCTTGGAGGGTCTCTGAGTCTGTTTATCCGGCGTTGTTTCCGGGACATTCTGACCCAGATGAAGGTGATCGCAGAGGGGCATCAGGAAAACAGGCTTTCCGAGGAGGGCTTCCGGGAGTTTTATCAGATGGCCGTATTCTTCAATAAGATAACGGACCGTTTTAAAGAACTGGAGAACAGCCGCCAGGAGTTTGTCTCCAACGTATCCCACGAACTAAAGACCCCCATAACCTCCATGAAGATCCTGGCAGATTCCCTGCTCATGCAGGAGAATGTACCTGTGGAGCTTTACGAGGAATTTATGGGTGACATCGTTCATGAAATCGACCGGGAAAACCAGATCATCACAGATCTTCTGGATCTGGTACGTATGGACAAGGCATCCGGTGATCTGAACATAGCCCCTGCCAATATAAATGATCTTCTGGAGCAGTTGTTGAAGAGGATCACCCCCATTGCGGAGAAACAGGGTATTACCATTCACCTGGAGACTATGCGGCAGGTTACCGCGGAGGTCGATGTGGGTAAGCTTTCCCTGGCATGTAACAATATCATCGAAAATGCCGTGAAATATAACAATCCGGGCGGACATGTGAACGTTTACCTGAACGCGGACCACAAATTCTTCTATATCAGGGTGCGCGACGATGGAGTAGGTATACCAGAAGACTGCCAGGAACGAATCTTCGAAAGGTTCTACCGTGTGGATAAAGCACGTTCCAGGGAGACGGGCGGTACTGGTCTTGGTCTTGCCATATCCAGAAAGGTGGTTCTGCTCCATAAGGGCTCTATCCGTGTTCACAGCAAAGAGGGAGAAGGAACCACGTTTATCATCCGGATTCCTTTGAATTATATCGGATGAGGGAAAAAATGATCAGCGGCAGGAGGATGAGATGAAAAAAAAGACAGTTTTCTTTCTGTTGGCTCTGTCGGTGGTTCTCGTGCTGACCGGCTGCGGTAAAAAACAGAAAGATTCCGAACCAAGGGATAATGGAAAGAATGTACTCTATTATCTGAATATAGACGGGGACGGATTAATCCGGGTAGAAAAAAAGCTGGATCTTCCTCAGGATACTGAGAATGCGGTCCGGCTGATTCTTGAAGAATTGAATACCGTGGATGAAAAGGATGAATATAAATATACCAAGGTACTGAACGAACAGATTCTTTTTGATTCGATTCGTGTAAACGAAGAAGAGGAGGAGGTTGTTCTGAATTTCGGTTCCGGGTATACACAGATGAATCCGGACCGGGAGATTCTGGTACGGGCAGCCATCGTGAAATCCCTGATTCCCCTGGAGGGGGTATCCTACGTGTCATTTACCATAGATGACGAACCTCTGACCAATAAGGAAGGTATCGTGGTGGACCGTATGAATGAGGATACCTTTGTGCTGGATGATGACCGGAGTGAAGTCTATAATTACACGGAGACGGTTAATCTATATATGGCCAACAAAACAGGGGACGGACTGGTTGAAGTGTCCGTTGATGTGGAAGCAAATGATAACCAGTCTCTGGAGGAGGCAGTCCTGGAAGCTCTGAAGGGAGACTATGGCAGTGATACCATCAGCCCCATTCCCCAGAATCTGACCTTCCACAGGATTCATGTGATACAGAAGATCTGCTATGTGGATCTCAGTGATGATATCATCACCGGAGTTCGGGGAGTGGATGAGAATATCAAGGTCTATTCCATGGTGAACACCTTGACCTCTCTTTCCAGGATTAATCAGGTCCAGTTTACCATAGACGGGGAGCTGGTTTCCAAGATGAATGATGTCTCCGGCTTTGATTCACCCATGAGTTATGACTATTATTATCTCAGTGAGAGCAATCAATGAGAGTAGGAGGAAGACAATTTAATATTAAATGAAACGACCTTTGTTTTTACTGCTGATAGGGCTTGTGCTTGGAGAGCTGTGCGGTTATTGGCTGTATCTGACCGGGGTCATGATATGGGCTTCGCTTTTATGCCTTGTTTTGCTGTGCTGCAGAATGAGTCGGAAAGGGAAGCTTTTTTTTGTGAAAAACAAATGCAATAGAATGGAATATTATTTTATTACAGCCTTTGTATCTATGGCATTTCTGGGGAATCTATCCTGGTATATGGAAGGAGAGAAGATAGACATTGACAAGGCATTTGCCCATAAGGCAATCTGGAAAGAATACACCCTGGAGGGAAAACTAATGGACCGGAAGATCACAGATAAAGGTTATCTCAGCCTTACCCTTGATCACCTGGTCATAAAAGAGGAGGAAAAAGAATTCCGGTTAAAGGGAAGATGTCTCTGCGGGGCTAAGAAGGGATTATCGGAGACCAGGGAAGAACTACCTATGCCTGGAGACAGGGTATTGCTATGTCTGCGGATCTCTTTTCCCCAGGAAGCCAGAAATCCCGGAGGATTCCCTGAGCGGACTTATGATTTTTCAAATGGTATTTTCCTGAAAGGAGATATTTTGAAGATTCAGACAATCCGTCGTCCGGGTATCTCCCTGCGGCGTTACGCCTACCGGGTCAAATGTGGGATGGAAGAAGGATACAGGAGATATCTGAACCCCGAAGACAGCGCGATCCTATGCGCCATGGTGCTGGGGGATAAATCCCATCTGGATTATGACCTGAGAAAGCTTTATGAGGAAAATGGACTTCTCCACCTTCTGGCTGTCTCAGGGCTTCATGTATCCAGTGTTGGGGGCAGGATCTATCGCAATCTGCGGAGAAAAGGGTTTTCCTACACTTTTTCCTGCTTATGCGGTGGAATGATTCTTCTGTTTTATGGATGCATGACAGGATTTGGAGCATCTGTAGTCCGGGCTTGTGCTATGTTTTTGATATATCTGGCATCTGAGTATCTGGGCAGACCATATGATCTGATCTCTGCCATGAGTCTGACCGGTATCCTTATGATTCTGGAACATCCCTGGAGAATTCTGGATCCGGGATTTCAGATTTCCTATGCGGCAGTGTCTGCCATTGGGTTGATTCTTCCCTTTATCCAGACCTGTCTGAAGATGGAACAAAAAAGCAAAAAAGGTGGGCCGAACAGAAATTGGACGGGCATAGTGAAGGAAAGAATACTTGGCAGCCTGGTGATTTTCACTGTTACTACACCTCTTGTCATGCGTACATATTATGAGTGCAGTCCATACAGTATTCTTTTAAATCCTCTGATACTTCCCTCCATGAGCACTCTTATGTTAAGCGCTCTTTTAAGCGGTATGCTAGGGCTGTTTTCTGCCGCAGGATCCGGATTATGTATCCGCTTATCCGGACACCCCGCTTTTCTTTTTCTATGTAGGACAGTCGCCCTTCCTTCCGTGTTAATCCTACGTGGTTTCCGGGGGATATTTGCCGGGGTAAGATCATGGAAAGGAGCCCTGATCATCACCGGGTGTCCCTCCATCCCCAAAGTGTGCCTGCTGTATGTTTATGAGCTTCTCATCTTATTTCTGCTTTATGATATTCACAGAAAAGGCAGGAGTTTTAAAGAAATCCGGAGGATTTTAGGGGTATTGTTATTGTTCTGGATTACGGTATGCATACCTGTGGATAGTTTGTTTGGGAAAACGACATGCCGGATTACCATGCTGGATGTAGGGCAGGGTGAGTGTATTCTGCTTCGGCTGCCTGGGAGCAAATCCGTACTGATCGATGGAGGCAGTGAGTCCAGGGACGACATATATCAGGATGTCATACATCCTGCCCTTAGTTATTATGGTATTTCCAGACTGGATTATGTGATGATCACCCACATGGATGAAGACCATATATCCGGTATACGACAGATGCTTGAATCCGGATATCCCATAACCTGTCTGCTGACCGGAACCAGCTATCAGTCTGACGCTGATCCGGTTCAGGAGAGTATCTACAGACTGTGCATGAAAAACCATACGGTTTTTTTAACATTAGAGAGGGGAGAAGAGTTCACAGCAGGAGGCACCCGTTTTACTTGTCTGCATCCCAGAAAGGATACCATCTATCCGGATAGAAATGAAAAATCCCTGACCCTGCTTGTTCGTTGGAAGCTCTTTTCTGCTCTGTTTACCGGAGATCTGGGATCAGACCAGGAAGATAATGCCCTGGAAGGCGTGGACGAAACTATCACCCTTCTTAAGGTTGGACATCACGGCTCCCGCTATTCCACAGGGACAGCCCTGCTTGACCGTCTGCATCCTTCCTATGCCATGATATCCGCAGGGAGAAATAATCTCTATGGGCATCCCCACAAAGAGGTCCTGGATCGTTTAAAAGACCGTGGAATCAAGGTTTTCCAGACTAAAGAAAAGGGGGCGGTTTGCCTGGATACGGACGGGGAGAGCCTTGGAATCTATTACTGGACTCAAGGTAGAGAAAGGATCCCATACAGTAGGATTAAATATTAAAAAACCTTCAGAAATATTACACCAGACACTACAAAATTATTGTGAAATATAGTATAATTATTACGAAATAGTATAAATACTAACTACAGGGAGGAGAAGGGTATGTTAAAAGATTTTGTAAAACCTGCAAGACCTGAAAAAGAAGAAATGAAGACACAGCTCAAGGCAGCCCGCAAGGAACTTGGGGGTTACCAGATGAAGATTAAAGAAGCGAAACTGCCGGTAATGGTTATATTTGAGGGATGGGGTGCTGCCGGCAAGGGAAGCGTTCTTGGAAAAGTTATCCGTAATATCGATCCGCGTTTCTTTAAGACAAAGAAGATGGATGCTCCTACAAAAGAGGAGAAGAGATATCCTTTCCTTTATCGCTATCTGCTTGAGATTCCCGAGGCAGGGAAGTTTACCTTCTATGATACCTACTGGATGGAAGAAGTGACCGACGGAGTCTTTGACGGAGATCTGGATGAGGACGCTTATAAACAGGCGATTAAGAGTATCAACACTATGGAGAGATCTCTTCACGATAACGGATACCTGGTACTGAAATTCTTCTTCCAGATCAGCAAGAAAGAACAGAAGAGAAGGCTGAATGCACTGGCTGCCAACAAGAATACCAGATGGCGTGTAAATAAGGATGACAGAAAAGAAAACAAGAACTATGATGTTTTCGCTGACATCTATGATTCTTACCTGGAAGACACCAACCGCTCGGTAGCTCCATGGTATATCATTGATGCCGAGGATAGCAAATGGGCAGAATTACAGGTACTTCAGTTTATCAACCAGGGGATTGATACTGCTCTGAAGAATCATTCTATGGCTGTTCCGATCCTCCAGAATACTTTCCCGCTGCTGCCGATTCCGAAATTAGCAGATGTGGTGATGGAAGG
>JBGVCE010000037.1:0-6711 GCA_045226235.1 Anaerobutyricum sp. | reverse complement strand
AAGCGGTCTGATTAGGTTCTGCTGATGGATGGAGACTTTCGCAAACCAGCCCTCTATAAGATCTTTGGCATGGATCCCGATAAAATTGAAAGTTTTGGGGAAGTTTTAAATGGCAATGCCAATCTGTCCCACCTGATCTGTCATAAGGACAATCTGAACATATCCATGATTCTTAACAGTGTACGGTACCCTGACTCCACGGATATGATCTCTCATGACTTGATGTCCGAGGTTATGAATCTGTTAAAATCACAGTTCGACTATATCGTCATCGATTCTTCCCCCATGGCTCTGGTGGCTGATACCCAGGAGTGGATGGAAATCATCGAGTCTGCAGTGATCGTGGTAAGACAGAACTCTTCCTCCGTGCGGGATATAAATGATGCCATCGCTATGCTCAACCGCGGCAAGGTAAAACTGCTGGGTTGTATCTTCAATAACGTAGAAGGTCAGTCTGACCAATTTAACACAGGGCGCTACGGGCGATATGGCAAGTACGGTAAGTACGGTAAGTACGGCAGATACGGCAAGTATGGCTCTGCCTCGAATTATTCCCAATATAGTGATTACAGTCGTCAAACCATAGAGGAAGAGACAGAAGAAGAACTCCCGGAAGATGTGACGGAGGTCCAGGATACACAGGAAGAGTATTATGATGAGGGGAGGTACGAGCAGGATGAGTAGTTCAGATATTAATAAATACAAGAATGATTCTGCTAATGAATCTTCCCAGGTTGAAAAAATAGATATCACCACCATCCTGGATGATATGTTCAAGGAATTCCTGCGGTTATGGTGGCTTCTTCTGATTATTATAAGCGTCGTGTCCACCATCTTCTATTTCTATCGGAAGATGACCTATGAGGCCCACTATACTGCTTCTTCTACTTACACGGTGAATGCGGATTCACCCTATAGTGCCAGCACAAACACTTATGATCAGACCATGGCTAATAACCTGGCAGTTACCATGAAATATCTGTTACAGTCTGCTTCCATGGAAAGAATCGTGGCGGAGGATATGGGACTTAGGAATATTCCTGGTACCATTAACGTGGAATCCATGGAGTCCACCAACCTGCTTACCATTACCACCACCTCCACGGATGCAGCGGCAGCCTACAATATGCTTCAGTCTGTTTTACGCAATTACAAGACGGTATGTGCCAGTGTAATCGGTAATACCATCCTGACGGAGATGGATCAGAGTGGAGTGCCGGCAGCCCCATCTAACCCGGAAAACTGCCGGGGAGTTGCCAGAACAGGGATGGCGGTGGGTATTTTAGTAGATCTTGCCTTATTGTGTCTGCTAGCAGTGACCAAGCAAACCATCCGTAAGGAGGAGGATTTCGAAAAAGTATTAAATGTGGAATGCTATGGAGCTATTCCATCGGTACACTTTAAAAAGCGCGGGAAGAATATGGGGGAAGATGCAGATACCATCCTTATCGATAACTATCGCATCCCTGGGCAGTTCCTGGAAGCTATTCGGGCCATCCGTACCCGGATGGAGAGGGATGTCATCCGTAATCAACATCAGGTGATACTGGTAAGTTCTGCCATACCAGGGGAAGGAAAGAGTACTGTGGCTGCTAACCTGGCTGTGGGACTGGCACGTAAGGGTAAGTCGGTCATCTTGGTGGACTTCGACCTCCGATCTCCTGCGGTTGCAGAAAGCATGAATTTGGAACCAGGGGAAGTCGGGACCATCGATGTCCTAACAGGAAAAGCAACGGTGAATGAAGCCCTGATCCAATACAAGAGATTACCTCTAGGCATCCTGGCCGGAGGGGAAGGAATCACGGATACCATGCACATCCTGAACACACCGGTGGTGAAGGAAACCATCGACGAACTTAGGGAACTGGTGGATTATGTGATCCTGGATACTCCGCCAAGCGGCATGCTGGCGGATGCCACCCTGATTGCCCGTTACGCAGATACCGCCCTCTTTGTAGTTCGCCAGGATTATGCTCACATAACGGATATCATCGAAGGTATCTCTAATCTATACGAAGAGGGCATCCCTATCTCCGGATGCGTCCTCAACCATGCAACGGTGGGTATCACCGGCTATGGCTATGGCTACGGCTATGGTTATGGCGGAAGATACGGCTATGGTTATGGCAGGGGCTATGGTTATGGTAGTGAGAAGAAAAAGAAATCATAAGGAATCTGTAGAATATAGAATCGACAGGTAAAACAAACAGGCAGAGGATCAACCCTCTGTCTGTTTGTGAATTAAGAAAAGATAAAGTAAGTGGAGAAAAAAGCGTTATTTTCGTAAAAAGTAGGGCAATATGCCACTGTAGAATATACACAAAATATGTTAAAATACCCTTAATAGTCACTAAAGAACAACCTTTAGAGGAAAGATAGAAAAGATATGAAGGTATATACTCGCAAAGCAATTTCCTTTATCCTTATGGTAATCACTTAATGATCATCCTCATCATGATGTCGGTATAAGCATCTACTGCAGACTGAGAGATTGACGACTATTCTGGCAATTATGATTACTATGATTACGGACCCGATGTATCTAAGGCAACTATATCTCCGAATCCTCTAGATCAGATGTATTACAGGGATGATAGTTGGGGATGGGGATCCAATGCAAGCAAAGAAATCTCGCTGATAATCACTGGGCTGACCGGGGACCTGTCTTATGATGATTTTTCCATCAGCTCCAGCAATGAAAATGTAATCGGGAAAAAACAGGGGAATACCATCGTATATGCTAGAGTCGGTAAAGACATAAAAATTGGATGTGTAGTAGCTGTGACTTCAAGCAAGAAGATCAAGGCCATCAACAAAGCTAAAAAAGATTATAAAAACATGTAAATTCAGTCAGGAAAAACAATTGTCTCCAAAATACTATGATTGCAGCTCTTTAGTATGGAAGGTCTATCGTGCCGGAGGAATCGGGGAAGGAAGTTCCGAAACTTATACGGCGAGATTATAAAGTGATGGTTAATCAGTTTTTATAGGTATATGCAAGGTATTTAGATAAAAGTCATAATCCTCCTTGATTGTTATAAACTAAAAGATATTTGTGCAATTATTTGGATGACTAAACTTGTAACACAAGTTTGATTTAAAAGAAAAGAGTAGATTACATATCTTTTTATATCCGTCGTGCTAAGGGATAGCTCGATAAGCTATTACCCTTTTCAATTATGTTAAACCTTGAATCTTTTTGCCGTTGTAAAACATGCTATATCTGTGAAATAATAATGATAGCTGTATGTTAGAGAACATTATGTATGTATTAGAGCCAACTTTGGGGATATTTCTATATAAAATGTGGAAATAATTAGCGTTGGTTAGAACCAGATAACCATTGAAGTGGTAATTCGAGGCTTATAATAGAAAAGAAGTATCATATGTTAGCTTCGATTATTTAGGAATTATAATTGCTAATATTAATATTTGAAACATAAAGAAGCAATAATAGTTGTTAGCATTTGAAGAGAGGGAGTTATGAATAAGAGTTATGAATAATAAGATAAATGAGAAAATGGCATATAATGGAGTATACAACCGAGTGATAAAACGTGTCCTTGATATTACGATTTCAGGGATTGTAATTACATTTATTTGGCCAATTTATTTCGTGATTAGTATTTTAATTTTTCTGGATGATGGCTTTCCTATCTTGTATTGTGCTAATCGTGGTGGATATCAAGGAAAAACTTTCAAAATCAAAAAGTTTAGGTCAATGGTTAAGAATGCAGATAGAATAGGTGGAGGAACAACTTCAAAAAATGATCCTAGAATCACGAAAATTGGGTATTACCTCAGGAAGACAAAATTAGATGAGCTTCCTCAGATATTACAGGTTTTCACGGGCGAGATTTCGTTAATCGGACCTCGTCCCGAACTTTTGAAATATACGAAACAGTATGAAGGAGAGGAAAAGGATATCCTTAAAGTTCGTCCTGGTATTACAGACTTTAGTTCTATAGAGTTCATCAATTTAGATGAAATTGTTGGAAATGAAAATGCTGATGAGATGTATGAAAAATTAGTTCTCAAGAGAAAAAATGAATTGCGCGTAAAGTATGCACATAGTGTATCTTTTACAACAGATGTTTATATATTCTTTAAATCATTGATAGCAGTTATAGGTAAGGTTTATGGCTTCGTTTTGAAGAAAGAACATCGTTAATGGATGGAGGATGTATGGAATATTTAACTCTAAAGAATTCTGACCTGATTGTCTCTAGACTTTGTATGGGAGGTTGCCCTCTCGGTGGATATGGATGGGGAGAAACTCAGGAAAATGAATTGATTGGTGCAGTATATAGTGCTTTAGATAAAGGCATCACTTTCTTTGATACAGCAGATACTTATGGCCTTGGACAGTCTGAGATTTTATTAGGTAAGGCACTTGGTAATCATAGGAAGAACGTAACAATCGCATCGAAGTTTGGTGTTCGTGTTGGTGGCGGAAAGACTGTTTACGATAATAGCCCAGCATGGATAAAAGAAGCACTTGATGCAAGCCTTAGAAGACTTGGAACAGACTATATTGACTTATATCAAGTTCACTATAGAGACGGAGTTACACCAATTGAAGAAGTAATAGGAACTTTAGAAGAAGCGAAGAAAGCTGGAAAAATTCGTTATTATGGCCTTTCCAATATTTATGAAGAAGATAAAAAAGAACTTTCACATCACATGGGAAAGTTTGTAAGTTTTCAGGATGAATACAGCCTTGCATGTCGTAAGAATGAATCTGATATTATTAGTATTGCAGAGGGGCTACAGATGACGCCACTTACATGGGGAAGCTTGGGTCAGGGAATTCTTACAGGAAAATATACGAAAGAAAATATAAATTTTGGAAGTAATGATCGTAGATCTAGAGAAATCTATGTTAATTTCCATGGGGATAAGCTTTTAAAGAACCTGAGTATTGTAGAAGAAATGCGCCTGATGGCTAAAAAGTATAATAAACCAGTGCCTGCGGTTGCCGTTCGCTATATATTGGATTATCTGCCGGATTCTGTTGTACTGGTAGGAGCTAAAAGGCCAGCGCAGATTCTTGATAATGCGGAAGGCTGCGGTTGGAAGTTAGATAATAACGATATTCAAAAATTGGAAGAAGTATCAAGATAATAATTGCAATTAAAAACAGAGGAATAATTATGACGAGTGAACAATTAGCATGGCAAATCCGTAGACATGGTGTTGAGATGACACATTTATCTGGTGGGAGCCATATTGGCGCTATTTTGTCTGTTGCAGACATCGTAGCAGTATTATATACTGCTGTAATGAAGTATGATCCGAAGAATCCGGAATGGGATGGCAGAGACCGTTTTATCCTAAGTAAAGGCCATGCTGGAGCATCCATCTATGCAGCTCTTGCTGAATCAGGATTCTTTGAAATTGAAGAATTAAAGACTCATTATCAAAACGGTAGCCGCCTATCCGGTCACGTATCACATCACGTACCTGGCGTAGACTTCTCCACGGGTTCTCTTGGACACGGATTATCTGCTGCAGCAGGTATGGCATATGCAACAAAGAAGGATAAGAAAGATAATAGAGTGTTCGTAGTCCTTGGCGATGGTGAGTGTGATGAAGGCTCTATATGGGAAGCCGCGCTCTTTGCTAATCACTTCCGTCTTAGCAATTTGGTAGCGATCGTGGATCATAATCATATGCAGAGTATGGATTTTCAGGAGAATACTCTGGAAATCGAAAACTTTGCACAAAAGTGGTCTGCTTTCGGATGGCATACTATTGAAATCGATGGTAATAATCATGAAGCTTTAAAGGAAGCCTTCAAAGAAGCGAAAGATAATTATACAAAGGAACCTCACAAGCCTACTGTAATCATTGCAAATACAGTGAAAGGAAAAGGTGTTTCCTTCATGCAGAATGATATTTTGTGGCATTATCGTTTCCCTCATGATGGGTGGGAATATGATTGTGCAGTTGATGAATTGCATCAGAGCATGCCTGAAGGCAGCTATGATCCATATACACCAAATGGCATTCAAAATCCAGTTCGTCCAAATCAAACGGATGATATCGGTAATGATCATACCTTCTCCTATACCTGGAAGACAACCTATCCGGAGCAGATGCGTCGTGTTAGTGCAAAATCTGGTAGTGATGAAAAAGTTCATAGTATCGTTAATGAGAAGTGAGACTAGAAGGAATACAAAAGATGAGAGATACATTTGTAAGAACCCTTGTGGAACTAGCAAAAGAGAATAAAAACATTGAATTAGTGACTGGCGATCTTGGCTTTGGTGTATTAAAACCTTACTATGAAAGTGTTCCTGACCAGTTTACTAACGCTGGAATTGCAGAGCAGAATATGACATCCATGGCCGCTGGAATGGCTCTGTCCGGAAAGACTGTCTTTACATATTCTATTGGTAATTTTTCTACACTTAGATGTTTAGAGCAGATTCGTAATGACTGCGCATATCATAATGCTAATGTAAAGATTGTATGTGTTGGAGGTGGATTTGTATACGGTTCTCTAGGAATGAGTCATCAAGCAACTGAGGATATTGCAATTTTAAGAGCTCTTCCGGATGTAGTTGTTATGGCACCTGCAGATTCTGTTGAAGCAGCAGAGTGTACTAAAGCTTTAGTAAAATATCCAGGAACTGCATATCTTAGACTGGGCCGTGGTGGTGAGAAACGTATTCATGACTATATTGAAAAATTCCAGATTGGTAAGGC
>JBGVCE010000036.1:0-2897 GCA_045226235.1 Anaerobutyricum sp. | reverse complement strand
ACATCTACTTTGATTACGGATACGAAGGAGGACTCTTCTCCACCTTCAGTATCATCGGCATGTTCCCCACGGCACTTCTTATGATTTTCTATCCGGCCATCTCCCGGAAGATCCACCGGAAGGATCTCATGAAGATCATGGCGGGCATCGCCATGGTGGGCTACGGACTGATGCTCATCGCGGCATTCTTCCTGTCCTCCAGCATGATGAAGTTCTGGGTCGTGGTGGCAGGCTATGCACTGTCCAACTTCGGCCAGTACTGCTACTATCTCATCATGATGATCTCCATCATCAACACAGTGGAATACAACGAATACAAGTTCGGCAAGAGGGAAGAGGCCATCATCTCTTCGCTGCGTCCATTCCTTACCAAAATGGGATCGGCGCTCATCGTCCTGCTGACGAACCTGTCCTACATCATCTTCGGTGTCACGAGATATACCAATCAGATCTCGGATCTGGAAAATCAGGCCGCTCGGAATCTGATCACGGAATCGGACAAGCTTTCTGCCATCAGCGATGTGGTGCACAGTGCCACTCACGGGGAAGTCATGGAACTGCTTCTGTTCATGGCCATTGTGCCGTCAGCATGCATGATCCTTGCATATGTTCTTTACAAGAAGCACTATAAGCTGGATGAAGAGGAATATGACCGGATCTGCAAGGAACTGGAAGCAAGAAAATAACAAGAACAACAATTTGAAAAGATGCTCTCTGGAACGATGAATTCCAGGGGGCATCTTTATGTTTTGATTCATATAATCAGAAAGGAACTATCCTTTGATGTAAGGGCATGGTTTTATGACATTGGAAGCGGCATGATTTAAGATTAATTAAGTTGCTTTTATGATAAAAGTCTCCTTATCATTTTTTGGGGAAAAGATGGTAATAAAAATGACCATTTTAGAGAAGGGGACTCAGAATGCCAGAGAAACAGTTAAAAGGTAAAGGAGAGCTTTTGAATACGCTGGATGAGGCAGCGTTGCAGTGGCTTCAATGGAAACAGGGACATGTGAAAGATTCCTCATTTTCGATTTATGATCAGAGTGTTCGAACTCAGATTATTCCGGGTCTTGGAAAGGTAAAACTGACAGAGCTGACAGAAGCAAAATGCAATGAGTTTTTACGGGAAAAGATGCGCAACGGAAATCTTCGTACGCATGGTGAACTGTCCTGGAAGACGATCTCGGATCTTCGCAGCATTCTGATTATGATACTTCGCTATGCAGGAGATCGTGGACATCCGGAATTCTACACCTATCGGTTATCCATACCACCGCAAAAGAAGGAATCCATGGTTGTTCTTACTCATGAAGAGCAGGAGAAACTGGAACGGTATCTGTTGGGAAATATGAATCCTGCTAATCTTGGGATTATGATCGCACTTTATACGGGGCTTCGAATCGGAGAAGTGTGCGGACTGCGATGGTCGGATATCGACTTCTTTCATGAAACCCTGCATGTACAGCGAACGGTCATTCGAATCCGGAAAACCAGAAACGGAGAATCCAAGACGAAGCTTTATATCGCAACACCTAAGACGGTGCAGTCCTTTCGTGTGATTCCTGTTCCGGATAATATGATGCAGTTATTGTCTGTCTATAGGACCAAGGGAGAATATTATGTTGTTACCGGAACAAAAAGGGTCATGGAACCTCGTACCATGCTGGCAAAATACAAACGGATCCTGAAGACGGCAAGCCTTGAGGATTATCGGTTTCATACCCT
Organism: Anaerobutyricum sp.; assembly: GCA_045226235.1. Classification (GTDB taxonomy): domain Bacteria; phylum Bacillota; class Clostridia; order Lachnospirales; family Lachnospiraceae; genus Anaerobutyricum. The sequence continues at coordinate 1,169 of JBGVCE010000036.1, read as the reverse complement.
TCGTCATTCCTTTGCCTCCCGGTGTGTCGAGAATGATTTCGATGTAAAATCGCTGAGTGAGATCATGGGTCATGCAAATGTACAGACAACTATGCAGAGATATGTTCATCCGTCTCTGGAGTATAAAAGAGAGCAGATGAACCGCCTAACGTTTTTTTGTGGTAATGAATAGAAGAATCGCTAGAACGATTTATTAATAAAACAATTGATTTTATCCGCAGATATGGTAAATTGGAAAAAAATGCCATCTTAAGATTTACTAAGATTTTTCCTGAAAGGATGATCACATGGGCGGAAAAACCAATCAAATTGAGAAAATGGCACAGGCGCCTCCGGATGACTTCAAAAAAGTTGCGGAAGAGTGGCTGAATGAAAAAAAAGAACAGACACGTGAATCGACTTATTCCGTGTATCATCATATCGTTACGAGGCATATCCTGCCAAAGATGGGTGATATTCTGTTGGATGATGTCTCCGAAAAGCTCTGCAACGACTTTTTAAAAATGAAAATGCAGAAGGGAAGTCTTCTCTCCGGTGACGAACTATCATGGAAAACTGTCTCGGATATCCGCGGTGTTTTAAAATCAATTCTTGAAAGGGCAGGAAAAGAGGGGAGACCTGCACTTTTGACGATTCGACTGAAAATGCCGCCACAAAGACCATCCCTCATTGAAGTGCTGACCAGTCACGATCAGAAACGTTTGGAAAAAGCGCTGTTACAGGATTTGACACCTGTTAATCTGGGAATACTGTTATCGCTATATGAAGGGTTGCGCATCGGTGAAGTGTGCGGATTGCGATGGGGGGACATTGATTTAAAGAGGGGAACGCTACGAATCGAGAGAACGGTGATGAGGATCCAGGATACAGATCCATTCAGCGGCAGGAAAACAAAGGTAATTATCACACCACCCAAAACTTACAATTCGATCCGAACGATTCCTGTGCCAAAAGATGTTCTGCAATTATTAAAGGATGATCAAAGGTATAAAGACACCTATATTCTCACAGGAACAGATGAGTATATGGAGCCCAGAACTCTTTTGGCAAATTATAAAAGCATACTGAAAAAATCAGATCTGCCATCATATAAATATCATTCCCTACGGCATACTTTTGCATCCAGGTGTATTGAACAGGGATTTGATGTAAAATCTTTAAGTGAGATA
>JBGVCE010000035.1:0-2697 GCA_045226235.1 Anaerobutyricum sp. | reverse complement strand
CTTATATGATGCTGTTTCTGCTGCCTTTATGGTGATGATTGTTTTGCCGTAGCCCTTAGGTGTAATGACTCCCGCGGAAGAAACCGTAGCTACTGATTTGTTTGAACTACTATAAATCAATCTGCCATCCCCACTTGTTTTTGCCCCCAGATTGATCGGTTTACTGTTTATCACAACAGACTTGTTGGCAGCTGTGATAGTCTGGGCTTTCTGGCTGCCAGATACTGATGAATCGTCTGTTTCGGACATCTCTTCGGATCTCATGGTTCCACATGTATTACAGCGATAGGTTATTATTCCGGGACGGCTGCCTGAGGGTTTCCTGGTAACGGTTCCTTTATCCCAGTCATGACCTAATGCCGGAAGAGTCTCTGTTACCTTATCTCCACAGGCGGAGCAGGTTTTCTCTCTGGAGCCCTTCTCCGTACAGGTTGCTTCTTTGCTGACAGTCCACTGGCCGTAAGAATGCTCTTTCAATCCGATTGTCCTGGATGATCCTTCCTTGATTGCATTGCAGACTGTGCAGTGGATGGATTCAGCCCCCTGAACTTCACAGGTTGCTTCTTTATCTATCGTGTAATCATCATCCCAGGTATGTCCTTTGGCGGGAATGATTTCTGTATAAGAATATCCCTCATTATCCACGTCACAGTTTACATCTGTACAGACATAGGTGTTATAACCTGCTTCGGTACAAGTGGCTTCTTTTGAGGCAATTCTTGAATAGGAATGAACATGTGTAGATTCGTCATATACCACAGTCTTATAACGGTAAACTGTCCTCGTATCTAAACTATAGTATGATGAGGGTTTGGTATCACTCCAGCTGGTCCAGTCACTGATCTTCTCAAAGTAATAAGTATACCTGGTATCACGGTACTGATACTGGGTTTTAGTATTCTCTGAGACACGATACCAGCGGTAACAGGTGTTAGAACATTTATAAAAGCTGGAAGAACCACCCTTGTAATAATAATATCCTTTAGATCCGTCATTCATATCCACCAGCTGACTATCAGTAGGCGAAAATGTACCGATGGAATGATATACACAGTTCGCTTTAAAGGTATCGTTTCCGGCATTGCTGGTCCAGGAAGTCTGGTATTTGGCTCCGGTAACATTACCGGTACAATAATGACCATAATTATAGCTTACCACTACTGGTCGGGTGTTGACTTCTCTCTTCAGACTGTCATTATTCACCGCTGAAACAGCTGAATCCTGCCAGGCAGACCAGCTGCCTGTAGAACTGGTGGTATTATACCGTGTATAGCCAGACATGGTGCTGCTGGTGGTACTTGTGGCTGTGGATCTTGTCTTGTAACGGTACTGGGTCTTTTGCTCGATAACAGCGCCATTTCCCAGATTAGTAGGGTATGTGGCAGACCAGGCAGACCAATCGCTGTAGACTATATCTGCCGTATATCCCTGAGGGGCTATGCTGACAAGCAATACCGCAGCTAATAACACTGCCAATAGTTTTTTCTTCATACTTTTCCTCCGAAATCATCTGTAATACATCCAAATTGGGGGTTATAAATTATACAGCATGATTTTAACATTTTTTTAATCTTCGTAAAAGAGGGTTTCATAAAAAATATCTGATCCTACTACACATTCTGCCATTTTATCCAAGACCCAGCGCCATTCCGATCAGCCTTAGCAGGAAGGCTGCGACCCAGGCGATAAAGCACTGCCAGAGAACAACGTAGATCGCCCATTTATGCCCCAGTTCCCGGCGGATGGAAGCGATTGCTGCCACACATGGGGTATACAGGAGGCTGAATACCAGAAGGCACCCGGCTGTCAGGGAGCTCATAGCTGCCGTAACTCCTCCTTCGGCCCCGAAGAGCACTTTCAGAACTGATACTACACTCTCCTTGGCCATGAAACCACTGATCAGGGAGGTGACAATCCTCCAGTCTCCCAGGCCCAGAGGGGCGAGGAGGGGTGCGATTGCCCCGCCTAGCGTGGCCAAAATGCTTTCGTGAGAGTTAACCACGATATTAAAGCGGAAATCAAAGGTTTGCAGGAACCATACGATGATGGTTGCCACCAGGATTACCGAAAATGCTCTTTGGAGAAAGTCCTTTGACTTCTCCCAGAGAAGCTGAAGAACATTTCTTGCAGTGGGCATCCTGTAGTTGGGTAATTCCATCACAAATGGAACGGCTTCCCCTTTAAAGAAGGTTCCTTTGTATAAGAACGCAATAAGGATTGCAGTTAGAACTCCGATTAAATATAATCCCACCATGATCAAAGCTTTATGCCTTGGGAAAAATGCATTTACAAAGAAGGCGTAAATGGGGAGTTTTGCCGTACAACTCATAAAAGGTGTCAGCAGAATGGTCATCTTACGGTCTCTCTCACTGGGGAGAGTACGGGATGACATGACGGCGGGAACCGTACATCCGAAGCCAATCAGCATAGGTACGATGCTTCGGCCGGACAGGCCCAGCTTCCGCAGGAGTTTATCCATAAAGAATGCAACTCTGGCGATGTACCCACTGTCCTCCAGCATGGAGAGGAAGAAAAACATAGTCACGATTATAGGCAGGAAACTCAACACACTTCCCACGCCTTCGAAAATGCCTTTGATAATCAGTCCATGAAGTACTTCACTGACTCCGGCCGAAGTCAAAGCCTGGTCCACGACATTTGTCAGAGCGCCGATTCCCATATCCAGCAGGTCCTGCA
>JBGVCE010000034.1:0-2502 GCA_045226235.1 Anaerobutyricum sp. | reverse complement strand
GTCAATATACACCGATGAATTCCTGGCCAGCCACCTGGCTTTCCGTGGAGGCACAGCACTTCATAAGCTATATCTAAGCCCACAGCCCCGGTACTCCGAGGATATTGACCTGGTACAGGTCCACATTCTGAAAGTCGTATGTAATACCAGTATCCTTCATGAACTCCTTGAAGTGCCCAAGTGAGTTTGTCAAGCTGAACCTAGATCCCTGAACAAAAGTCCTTCCATGAGCCAAAGTAGTACGCGTCCCATCACAATACAAAAAAACTACCGGCAACCATCAACCTGGCTACCGGCAGTCCCACATTATTAACCTATTAATTTATATGAGGATTTTTTTATAATGGTCGTTCATAATGCGGGCATATTACATACAATACCATTGGGATAAATGTAAAGAGTCTTGTCTTTACCTCTTGACTCCTTGTCCAGTTCAATACTGTAATATTCTACATTACCTTTTGCCATAGTGTAAAGAAAGACATCGTCAATCTGCCAGTTCTCAGTATTCAGTTCTTCAATCTTTCCCATCACTGCGTCAGGAACCTCACTCACCAGAATCTCCTTCCGTGAGCTCTGCCATAATCCTTTCCTGCTGAATCGTGCTTCCATCTCGTGCCGGTCATATATAAACTCGGCCTTGTAATGATTCAGATGCTTTTCCCATTCAATCTCCTCAGCTCCACCATACATCTCTTCAAACGTCTTAAAGACCTGCTCAGGGGGTGCAGGGATGTCGCGCTCATAAGCTATCAGGCAAACCGTTATCACGGCTGCAACTGCAAAAATCTTTAAGAATCTGTCCATATAACTTGTTCAATTGTGCGGCTTAACCCAAAGCAAAAATATCCCCCACATATTAAGAAACTGTTACAGTGGCATTACAATAATGTTACAAATTGGTTGTTTGTATGCCATAAAAAAAGAACAGGGTAGCATCCCTGCCTCCCTGAACCCCGAAGTTCGGTGTTCCGATGAACCGGTCACAACCAATCTTCTCTCCTTGTTTGCGATGTCAAAGATATATCATAATCTCCATTATTTTCAATACATTTGTGAAATATAAAACCAGGACTTAGACCCGTTGCGCAAATAGAGGTCCGATGCTCCCGTCTTCCCAAAATGACACAAAAGGTTCGTATGCCTGTGTCATGGCAAGTTCAATGTAAAAAAAAAGACGTATTCAGCGCTATTTGCCGTTTAGAAGATGAAAAAACTGATAAATTGCATTATGAGAAAGTTGTCTTTTCTGTTTTTGGGTGTTGTGATGATGTCACAGCTTGCTCTTGCGGCCGGATATCCCCTGAATGGTTCATGGGAGCTGATGGATCCGGAGTCCTGGAATTTTAAAAATATGCAGAATAAGGCTCCTGAGGGTTTTGTCTGCGGTTATGTTGTGGATGATGCCTGGGGTAACAATTATTTCAGCATGTATGTTGTAAAGAAGGCCGATAAGTATGAACTGGTATATAAAAAGCCCGGAATTGCCAAGACAAAAGAGATTGACGCTACGCTGGCAAAAGAGCTGTTGAAGACGGTTGACGGTAATATAGGTGAAGCCCAGAAGCGTAGGGATTTTGAAATAGAGGATGCCAAGAAGAGAAGCGAGAAAGTAGAGACTGGTGAAACAGATGATGTTGAAATAATAGAGAGCATATTCTATGATGGTGATGTCATATATGCACTTAAGCCCGGAAAGATGGCATACTCCTGGCCTGATATGTTTTACCGTTTGCCGGATAAAAACTGGAACGATCAGATGGCTATTCTCTCTGATGCCCAAGCATCGGATAATCAGGATATCAGAGTTGAATCTTTTGACGTGGACAAAGAGAACAATTATTCACCCAACGGCGATATCGTATATGAGGAGATTTTTTACATTGATGAACCTCTCGATACAAATGCAATCTATTTCGTAGTTGAAGATTTTCCGGAGTTTCCGGGCGGTCCGCAGGCTTTAGCGGATTATCTGCGTGATAACATAAAGTATCCGGAATTGTGTCGCAAGGATAGTATTCAAGGTCGTGTAATTATCACATTTGTGGTAGAAAAGGACGGTAGTATAAGCAGTGCAGAGGTAGTGAAAGGTATCCATGAGCTACTGGATGCTGAGGCGATGAGGGTAATAAGTGCCATGCCTAAGTGGAAGCCCGGCAAACATCGTGGTAAAGCGGTGAGGGTAAAATACACCATTCCTTTAAACTTCAGACTGGATGGTACTCCATATCGAAAGTCCCCAAAAGTTCTGCTGAAAAAATAGATAATAAGACTGCCGAGATTATAGAAATTATTGAAGAAGATTCTTATATCGAGTGAATGACACAAATGGACCCATTCCTGTGTCACACGTATCCTCACCATTTTTACCGTGGTGACCCATTACAGGCTCATACATAAGGAATATCTCCGTGGTGTAGAGAGAGACTAACCTTATAAGTCCGATACCCTTATGGCCGGTGCCCTCACGGCCGATAACCAAGTATCGCGGGCTGGTAGGTG
>JBGVCE010000033.1:0-2882 GCA_045226235.1 Anaerobutyricum sp. | reverse complement strand
AAAAGGAAAGAGAGAAAGGGGGTGAACTGTAAATGCCGAAAAAAATGTTTATGAAAGCCGATGAGGTAGCTGAGGTTCTGGATGTCTCCAAATCTTATGCATACAAACTCATTCGGAAAATGAATCAGGACTTGAAGAAAAGAGGGTGTGTAGTGATTCCTGGAAGGGTAGACAGAACATATTTCTTCGATCATTTTTACGGAACTGGTATAAAAGACAGTGAGGAGGTGGCAGATGCCGGTATATAAAGACAAAAACGGAAAATGGTATGTGATGCTCAGATATACAGACTGGACCGGTAAAAAGAAACAGAAATGTCAGCGTGGATTCTCCAAAAAGTCTGAGGCAGCGGAATGGGAGAAAGAATTTAAACTTCAGAAGAGGGCCAATGTTGATATGACCCTGGAGAGTTTTTACGAACTGTATGAACAGGATGTAAAGCCGAAACTTAAGGAAAATACATGGCTGACAAAACAAAGCATCATTGAGAGTAAGATCCTTCCTTATCTGGGCAAGAGGAAACTCTCAGATATTTCTGCTAAAGATATTGTTGACTGGCAGAATACGGTGAGAAAGCTTCCGGGAACGAATGGAAATACTGTTTCAGAATCCTACATGCGGACGATTCATAATCAGCTTTCTGCAATGTTTAACCATGCGATTCGCTATTACAGCCTTCAGATCAACCCGGCGCAGAGGGCTGGAAGTATGGGAAAAGCCGAGAGCAGGGAAATGAAGTTCTGGACCAAAGAGCAATACTTGAAGTTTGCGGAAGCAATGATGGAGAGGCCGATATACTATTATGCTTTTGAAGTGCTCTACTGGACTGGTGTACGTGAAGGGGAACTTCTGGCACTGACGCCTGAGGATTTTGATTTCGAGGGAAAAATGCTGAGAATCAATAAATCCTTCCAGCGCATAAAGGGGCAGGATGTTATTACATCTCCTAAGACAGAAGCGGGAAACCGTGTTATTGCAATCCCCGCGTTTCTTTGTGAGGAAATCAAGGATTGTTTGAAGATGTTTTATCATATTCAGCCTACAGACAGGGTCTTTCATCTGTCAAAAAGCAAACTCTGTTCAGCTATGGAAAGAGGGAGCAATAAGGCAGGTGTGCCTCGAATCCGTGTCCATGATCTCAGACATTCCCATGTTTCACTTTTGATCAATCAGGGATTCAGTGCATTTGAGATCGGCAAACGTGTCGGACACAGTGGAGAGAAAATTACTTATCATTATTATGACAAGCAAGCTTTTATGGAAAGTTCATTCGTACAGTCCGCATAAATGCTGTCTTCTCCGTAGCTTTTCTTGCCATAATAACCGATACTTTCTGATGTAACTGACAATAAGTCACACATTAGAAAGGAGACGGTTTGTTATGCTAAGACAAATCAAAATCTCGGATCTTTGCAATGAGTTGGAAGAAAAGCTTATTGAGCTTCAGTATTCTGAATACTCAATGCAGGAGTATCGCAAAGTATTCCGTGAATTCATGGAATACGCAGGTGATTGTGATTACTCACAGTCAAAAGGAACGGACTTCCTTCTCTGGAAGTTCAAGCAACTCGGAGGCTTTGTCACATCCGGAGAGCATTCTAAGAATGAGATGTATTACTTCCGGGTAATCCGATCTCTTGCAGAATACTTCAACTTCGGGACATTGTTCAGGCGCCACGATTATCAAGGAGAAATCGTTTGGCCCCTTCCTTTTAAGGAGGTGACAGAAGGATTTTTACGGTACGAAGTAGAATACGGATGCTCACAGTGTCACTATCGACGTTGTCGGGATATCATTAAGGATCTGATCCTGTTCTTAGACTCCGCAGGTATCCATGAACTCGATGGCGTTACAGCTGATCTAATGTCCAGGTTCACTGAAACAATGGTTGGACTTGCCCCGGTAACGATTTCTGAAAAGCTGTCTGCGCTCAGGCAATACTTTAAGTATGCTTTTCTCCACGAATACGTCAGTAAACCTATAGAAGTGTTTTTACCACACCCTCCACAGAGGCTGCGTACAAAGCTACCTACGGTTTGGACAGAGAATCAGATCGAACAATTGATCAACAGTGTTGACATTACCACGCCCATTGGCAAAAGAGATTACGCTATCATTCTTTTGGGGGCAAGACTTGGTTTACGTATCGGTGATATACTATCGCTTACCCTCAATGACATTGATTGGAATAAAAAGATCATTACAATTACCCAGAGCAAAACGCAGGAACCACTGTCGCTTCCTCTTCCTGATGATGCGGGGTGGGCGATCATCGACTACTTGAAAAACGGAAGACCCATTACGGACTATCCAAATATCTTTGTGACACATAACGCTCCCTATAAAGGAAGTCCATTTAAAAGTACGCTTCGGCATAACATCAACAAAGCCCTGAAGAGAGCAGGTATTCCGATTGATAAAACCAAGCATTATGGCTGGCATTCCCTCCGTCACTCTCTGGCAACAAACCTGCTTCAAAATGATGTAGACACATCCACTATCTCAGATATACTTGGTCATTCAGATCCGCAGGTGGCCAAACATTATCTAAGAGTTGATATGGATGGCCTGAGGAAATGCGCCCTGGAAGTGGAGGTGAAGCCTTATGTCAAAGAATAAGATATTCACTGGTCCTCTTGCTGAGCACATGGCGGATTTCCTCAAAGAAAAACGCTCTCTTGGATACAAATATGAAGAACAGGAACGTATCCTCCATGTACTGGATGAAATGAGCAAACAGTTTGACTGCTCGAGAGGTCTTCCCAAGGATCTTTGCCTGGCTTTTGTTAAGAGGGATCCCAACTGGCGACAGAAAACGCAGGAACAGCGTGTTACCCTGATCCGTACTTTTGCCGAATACCTGATCAGACACGAAATCCCT
>JBGVCE010000032.1:0-3915 GCA_045226235.1 Anaerobutyricum sp. | reverse complement strand
CGGTGAGGCTGCTGGCATCGAAGCAGGCGTCCACGGTATCCGTCCTGAGCTCGTCAGACTTCTTGGAAAGATGAAGTATCGTACCAGCTATGGACAGAATGCCCTTAAGCATTCCATCGAAGTAGCACAATTGTCCGGCCTCCTGGCAGGGGAGATCGGGGAAGATGTTCGTTTGGCAAAAAGAGCAGGACTGTTGCATGATATCGGTAAATCCGTGGATCATGAGATGGAAGGCTCTCATATCACAATCGGTGTTGATTTATGTAAGAGATATAAAGAATCTCCAATCGTAATAAACGCTGTTGAATCTCATCATGGTGATGTTGAGCCCACCAGTCTGATCGCATGTATCGTGCAGGCGGCTGATACCATTTCTGCCGCAAGACCAGGTGCCAGACGAGAGACCTTGGAAACGTACACCACGAGATTAAAACAGTTGGAAGATATAGCTAACGCCTTTAAGGGAGTTGATAAGAGTTTTGCTATTCAGGCAGGCCGAGAAATTCGGGTAGCAGTAGTTCCTGAACAGGTTAGCGATTCTGATATGATTCTTTTAGCAAGAAATATTTCAAAGCAGATTGAGAGCGAGCTTGATTATCCGGGACAGATCAAGGTGAATGTCATCCGTGAATCAAGAGCGATTGATTATGCGAAATAGATTTGGCTTAACGGAGTTTAGAATATTCTAACATTGAAGCATGTAATGAAAGCACGAAAAAGGTTTCCGATCCGGAAACCTTTTTTTATTTATAAACCTTTCTTGATATTCCGCCTAAAAATGCTTACAATAACAGTAAGGACAATAGCATATGGAGAAAGGAGTTTTCTCATGAATATACATGATTTTTATATCGGAAAATCTTTTGACGCATATACTTATTTCGGCTCACACATGGAGGAAGACGGTGTTGTCTTCCGGGTGTATGCCCCAAAGGCAGAGAAGGTGGAATTGATCGGGGATTTTAACGGATGGAACGGGTCTGACCATGTGATGGTTCAGGATGGTTTGTCCGGGATCTATTCCATCAAGATTCCCGGGATGAAATCCGGAGATCTCTACAAGTACCGGATCTACCATAAGGACGGTACCTCCAAAGACCGCTTTGATCCTTACGGAAACGGGTCGGAAGTCCGCCCCAGGACGGCAACCCGGGTGGTTGACCTGAATGCCTATCAGTTCACGGACCAGGAGTGGATGGATAAGAGGACCAAGAATTACGATTCTCCCGTCAATATTTACGAGATCCATGCCGGGTCCTGGAGAAAAAACCAGGAGGGAGAAAACGGCTGGTATAGGTATGACCAGCTGGCCGAGCGCCTGATCCCCTATGTGAAAGAGATGGGATACACCCACGTGGAATTCCTTCCCCTGGCTGAGCACCCCTCCGATGAATCCTGGGGATACCAGGTCAGCGGGTTTTTCTGCCCTACTTCCCGCTACGGGGATGCGGTGGACCTGAAGAAAATGGTGGACCTTTTCCATAAAGAAGGAATCGGGGTGATCATGGACTTTGTTCCGGTTCATTTCGTGAAAAATGATTACTGCCTGCTCCAGTTTGACGGGACACCCCTCTACGAGTACCCGGAACCGGAGATTGGTTACAGCGAATGGGGAACCTGTAATTTTAACTATTACCGTGGTGACGTCTGTACCTTCCTTCAGTCTGCAGCAGATTTCTGGCTCAGTGTATTCCATTTTGACGGGATCCGGATGGATGCCATCAGTAATGTCATCTACTGGCAGGGAGATTACTCCAAGGGTGTGAACGCAGGGGCCATCAAGTTTATCCAGACCATGAATCAGGGCCTGCAAGAGAGGCACCCCACTGCCATGCTCATCGCGGAAGATTCCACCAACTATCCCAAGGTGACAGCCCCTGTGGAATACGACGGGCTGGGCTTTGACTATAAATGGGATATGGGCTGGATGAATGATACCCTGAATTATTTTAAGCTTCACCCATATGACCGTAAGTTTAATTACCATAAGCTGTCCTTCTCCATGGCATATTTCTACAGGGAGCACTATATCCTGCCCCTGTCCCACGATGAAGTAGTCCATGGCAAGGCGACCATCATACAGAAGATGTGGGGCCATTATGACCTGAAATTCCAGCAGGTCAAGACCCTGTATGCCTACATGTTCACCCATCCGGGCAAGAAGCTTAACTTCATGGGAAATGAGATTGGCATGTTCCGGGAGTGGGATGAATCCAAGGAATGTGACTGGATGCTCCTGGACTATCCCAAGCACCGGCTGCTGAAAGAATACCTGAAAGAACTGAACCATCTGTATACTACCCAGCCTGCCTTCTATGACGGGGACTATAATTCCGAGCATTTCCGCTGGCTGGAAGTAAACGCCAAGGAGGAGCGGGTATACATCTATGAGCGCTTCTCCGGGGACAACAGGTATGTGATCGTCCTGAACATGAGTGACAATGAGTATCCTTCCTTCCGCTTCGGCTACGACCACCCGGCGGTGTTCCAGGAGGCTCTCTCCGGTGAGAGGACCGAGTACGGCGGATATTTCTCCGATGTAAAAGAGGACATCTGGACGGAGAAGAGAGGGTACAAATGGTTTGATTACAGTGTGACTGTCCACATCCCGGCCCTGGGAGCCATCATCTATAAAGTGGACTGGAAAGAGGAATGCAAATGTCAGGAGGACGATAAGTTCTATGAACTCTTTGGCCTTAAGCTGCCGGAGGACAATCATCCTGCCGAGACCACAAGTGAAAGCGCCATTATTGCAAAATATAACCGGATGAATCAGGATGATGAACCGAAAATGACTGATAATGCAGGAGACAGTATAGAGAATGAAACTTGATGTAAAAGTTGATGTATTTGAAGGCCCGCTGGACCTTCTTTTACATTTGATTGAAAAGAATAAAGTCAGTATCTACGATATTCCCATCGCCCTGATCACGGACCAGTACCTGGAATACCTTCACGCTCTGGAAGAAATCTATTCCATGGAGAGTATCGGGGAATTCCTGGTGATGGCATCCACCCTGCTGAAGATCAAGGCTCATATGCTCCTGCCTCAGGAAGAGGAGGAAGAGGAAGACCCGAGAGAAGAACTGGTGGAGAGACTGATCGAATACAAAATGTACAAGTATGCCGCCGGAGAATTGAAAGACCGGAGTGTTGACGCCGATAAGATTTTTTACAAAGAGGAGTCTGTGCCCGAGGAAGTCAAATCCTATGTGGAGCCTGTCAATACCAGGGAGATCGTAGGGGATGTGACCCTGCAGAAACTCAATGAGGTCTTCTGCATGGTGATGAAGCGGAAGAAAGACCGCCAGGATCCGGTGAGAAGCAGGTTTGGAAAGATTGAGAGGGAACAGTATAAGGTGGAGGACTGCATGGAGCAGATCCGCCGGCAGATGAAGGGTCTGTCCCACATCAATTTCAGGACCCTGCTGGAGATTCAGCCGGACCGGGAGAATATCATCGTACATTTTCTGGCTGTTTTGGAACTGATGAAAGAAGGGGAGATCATGGTGACCCAGAAGAATAACTTCGCGGAGATCTATCTGACCCATATGGAGGCATTGTAAGCAGACACCGCCCGGACAGACCGGGGGGCGAAAGGATACAGGAGGACATCCATGGAACAACAGGATAAGATAAAAGGCATACTGGAGGCAATTCTCTTTACGATGGGGGAATCCGTACCCATCAACCGTCTGGCGGAAGTGATGGAGATGGAGGCAGAGGAACTGCGTCAGATCCTTATCCAGATGAAGGAGGACTACCAACAGGACTCCAGGGGGATTACCCTTATCGAGCTGGAGGATGCCTGGCAGATCTGCACGAAGATAGAGACCTATGAATATGTGAGGAAACTGGTAAGCCAGCCCAAAAAACGATCTCTCACGGATGTCATGCTGGAAACCTTATCCATCA
>JBGVCE010000031.1:0-3643 GCA_045226235.1 Anaerobutyricum sp. | reverse complement strand
TTATCATAATCTGATGCATGTATATCTGGATGCGGTATTCTATCCGAATATCTATGTGAGGGATGAAATCCTGAAGCAGGAGGGATGGCATTACGAGATGGAAGGCCCGGACAAAGAACTGACCTTTAACGGTGTGGTTTATAATGAGATGAAGGGTGTGTTCTCCTCCCCGGAATCCATTCTTGACCGTATGATCGTTGCATCCCTGCTTAAGGATACTCCTTATGCTTTCGAGTCCGGCGGGGATCCTGATGCGATTCCTGGACTTACCAGGGAGATGTTCCTGGATTTCCACAGCAGGTATTATCATCCATCTAACAGCTACATTTACCTATACGGTGATGTTGACTTTGCCAAGGAACTGGCATTTATTGACCAGGAATACCTGAGCCATTTTGACAAAAAAGAGATAGACTCCCGGATTGCCATGCAGAAACCATTTACTGAGCCTGTGGTGGTTAAGGACACATACTCCGTATCGGAGGACAGTGAGGAAGATGGTATTTTCCTGAGCTATAATGCTCTGGCCGGTGACAATGGCAATAACGAAGAGATGATGGCTCTTCAGATTCTTGATTATGTGCTCTTTGAGATGCCCGGAGCTCCTATAAAGAAGGAACTTATCGAGAGAGGATTCGGAAAAGATGTGGAGAGCAGCTTTGAAAACGGTATTCAACAGCCGGCTTTCTCCATTATCGTTAAAAATGCTCCGGAGGGCAGAGAGGAAGATTTTGTCCAAACTGTCGATGATCTCTTCAGAGAGCAGGTGGAGAAGGGAATCAATAAGAAAGCTATTCTGTCAACCATCAATACATATGAATTCCGATATCGGGAAGCAGATTTTGGAAGGACACCAAAGGGATTGATTTATGGTCTGACCTTCCTTAATACATGGCTATATGATGACGAAAAAGCATTGGATCTGGCCGACTCACTTCCGGTACTGATGGCTCTGAAGGAAAAAGTAGATCAGGGATACTTCGAGGAACTGATACAGAAATACTTCCTGAACAATACCCATAAGTCTTTCGTTTACCTCTATCCGGAAGCCGGAAAGAATGAGAAACTGGAGAAGAAATTAAAAGAACAATTGGCTGCTGTGAAATCGACTTTGTCTGACAGGCAGATCTATCTTCTTTCCGAGGATTCCAGGAAGCTGAAGGAATTCCAGGAAACACCTTCCAGCCAGGAAGATCTGGAGAAGATTCCCCTTCTTGAGCTTGAGGATATCTCCAGGGATGTATGCCCTTACATGAATGAAGAGACAGAGATCGCAGGTCTGCCCACCGTGATCCACAGGTATGAGACCAACGGTATCTATTATTTCAATTTCTGTTTTGACATGTCCGAATTGCCGGAAGACCTGATTCCTTATGCTACCTTGCTTGTGGATATCTTCCGGTATGTAGATACCGATCACTATACCTATAATGAACTGGCCACGGAAATCGGGCTGAAGATTGGAGGTATCTCATTCTCCACAGGAATCATCCCATTATTCTGGAAGAAAGATGGTTACCGTCCGTTTTTCACGATCCGTACAAAATGTCTGGAAGAACAGATCCCTGATGCTGTGGGACTGATCAAGGAGATTCTATTTACCTCTCATATGGATGACGGTAAGAGATTGAAGGAGATTGTTTCCGAGATTACCACGAAGATGGAGACAAGAATTCCGGAGGCAGGCCATAACTATGCAGCCTACAGGGCTTTGTCCTACGTGCAGCCCATGTCCTATTATAAAGAGATTGCGGAAGGTATCTCTTACTTCCATTTCTTAAAAGATCTGGACCGCAATTTTGAAAAGAAGGTTAATGGATTAATTGAGCAACTGAACCGGACCCTTCATACTATTTTCCGGAAAGAGAATCTCACTTTAAGCCTGACAGGTGATTTTGATTATGCAGACAAGATTTCTTCCGGGATGAAGGACTTTGCCAACAGGCTCTATGAAACACCTTGTGTGAAATCCGTTCCGGTTCTGAGCCCCATGAAGAAAAATGAAGGATTCAAAACATCCAGTAAAGTCCAGTATGTGGCTACCGCGGGATGCTTCGAGAAGGAAGGGCAGGAGTACACAGGCTCTCTGCGTGTTCTGAAAACCATTCTTTCTTACGATTATCTATGGACCAATGTCCGCGTGACAGGCGGAGCCTATGGATGTATGTGCAATTTCTCCAACACCGGCTACGGATTCTTTACTTCCTACCGTGACCCGAACCTGGCTCAGACTCTGGATGTTTATCGCAAAACTGCTGATTATATCCGAGAGTTCGAGGTGGGCGACAGGGATATGAGAAAATATATCATCGGAACCATAAGCGCCATCGATCAGCCGATGGGACCTTCCGCTCTTGGAGACCGTTCTTTCTATGCTTATCAGTCAGGTATGCTGATCGAAGCCCTGAAGAAGGAAAGAGAGCAGATTCTGAGCACTACCCAGGAAGACATTCGTGCCCTGGCCGGCTATGTGGAATCCATGGTGGATGATCATGCTATCTGCACCATAGGTGGAGAAAGCAAGATTGCGGAAGCAGATGATGTGTTTGATCATGTGCTCAATCTTAGCTAAATATGGAGATAGAATTGATGAGTGATACATTTAAATCCGGTTTTGTGACCATTATCGGGAGACCCAATGTGGGAAAGTCAACGCTGATGAACCACCTGATTGGCCAGAAGATTGCCATTACCTCCAAGAAGGCACAAACCACCAGAAATCGTATACAAACTGTATTAACCGAGGAGCAGGGCCAGATTATCTTTCTGGACACCCCAGGTATCAACCGCGCTAAGAACAAGCTGGGGGATTATATGCTGACTGCGGCAGAAAGAACCTTGAATGAGGTAGATCTGATCCTCTGGCTCGTGGAACCCACAACCTACATCGGTGGCGGGGAACAATACATCCTTGAGAAACTGAAAAATGTCAGGACGCCGGTTTTCCTGGTGATTAACAAGACGGACACCGTCGGAGGGGAAGAAATCCTGAAGGCAATCAGCGCCTATAAAGATCAGTATACATTTGCTGAGATCATACCGGTGAGTGCCCTGAAGGGGACAAATACCCCGGATCTGGTTGAAACTATCTTCCGCTACCTGCCGGAAGGGCCTATGTTTTATGATAAAGACACGGTAACTGACCAGCCGGAAAGACAGATCGTGGCCGAATTGATCCGTGAGAAAGCACTTCGCCTGCTGGATCAGGAGATCCCTCATGGAATTGCCGTTGTGGTGGAACGTATGAAGACCAGAAAAAAGGGTGATATCGTGGATATCGATGCGGTGATCATCTGTGAGAGAGACACCCACAAGGCAATTATTATAGGAAAGCAGGGCTCTATGATCAAAGAAATCGGCAGCAGGGCCCGCAGGGAGATGGAGAATCTTCTGGATATGAAGGTGAACCTGAAACTCTGGGTGAAAGTGAGAAAAGACTGGCGTGACAGCGATCTTTTGTTGAAGAATTATGGGTATAATAAAAAAGATCTTCTGTAATCCGGAAAGGCAGTGGATATGAGTAATATCTTGAAAGTGAGTGGGATCGTTCTGTCCGTATACCCCCTGGGAGAGAACGATAAAAACCTTACGATCCTAACCAAAGAGCGTGGAAAGATTCAGGTGGTATCCAGGGGATGCCGCA
>JBGVCE010000030.1:0-3382 GCA_045226235.1 Anaerobutyricum sp. | reverse complement strand
CCACGAAAATCCAGTTCCAGGGAGCGAAGGCTCTCGACGTAGGGACCATCGATCAGCCAGTCACTGATGGATATCAGATCACCGATCTCCGGATGGTCTTTGGCCATCTCCAGCAGATCTTCATAGAGATAGCCGGTGTAAGTGATGACAGTCCCTCCGGACTGCCTTACCAGGCGTCCGAGTGCCACGAGGGCTTCCGCCTGACAGAAGGGTTCTCCTCCTGTAAAAGTAATACCGCGAAGCAGAGGATTTTCTTTATATTGCTCAAAAACGGAGGACACACTGACAAGGTGTCCTCCGCTGAAATCATGGGTCTGAGGATTGTGACAGCCGGGACATCTGTGGGGACATCCCTGAACAAATACTGCCATACGGATTCCCGGTCCGTCCACGATGGATTCCTGGACGATGGAATGAATCCTGAGATTATAATCCATGTTTTACCCGGTCCTTCTCCTCTGAACGCTTCGCATTGTTAAAACGGTCTACAGTACCTACCAGATAGCCGGTAATACGGCGGATACGTTCGAAACCGACACCCTGGCCGACAACTTCTGTTTTTTTATCTTTTTTATCCATATCGTTTCTCCTGTATTTTCCTAATCATCCCACAGAAAAGTGGGAACATCGGGATACTTCTTCTGTAATTCTCTCAATTTCTCCAGGGAGATTCCTTCACCGTCGCGTCTTCCGCATCGTGGGCAGACATCTCCTATAACTCCATTATACCCACAGATGGGATCACGGTCAACGGGATGGTTGATGGATCCGTATCCTATCCCCTGCTCCTTCATGTAACGGACAATGGACTCAAATGCAGGAAGATTCTTGCAGGTATCTCCGTCCAGTTCCACGTAAGAAATATGGCCTGCATTGGTCAAAGCATGGTATGGCGCTTCCAGCTGCAGCTTCTCGAAGGAACGGATGGGGAAATAGACCGGAACATGGAATGAGTTAGTATAATAAGGACGGTCTGTAATGCCTTTCAGGGTCCCGTATCGCTTCTGATCAATCTTCACAAAACGGCCGCTGAGTCCCTCTGCCGGGGTGGCCAGCAAGGTGAAGTTCAATCCGTACTCTTTAGAGATCTCATCTGTCCGTCTTCTCATATGACCGATGATCTCCAGCCCCAGCTTCTGGGCTTCTGCGCTTTCCCCGTGGTGCTTTCCGGTGAGGGCCACCAGGGTTTCAGCCAGCCCGATAAAACCTATACTCAAGGTTCCGTGCTTTAATACTTCGCCGATGGTATCATCCATGGAAAGTTTTTCGGAATCGATCCAGATGCCCTGGGCCATGAGGAAGGGATAGTTCCTCACCTTCTTCAGGGACTGTATCTTAAGACGGTGCAGCAGCTGGCGGACCACCAGGTCGATACGGTCGTCCAGCATATTGTAAAATACATTAAGATTCCCTTTTGACTCTATGCCGAGACGAGGAAGGTTAATGGATGTAAAGCTAAGATTGCCACGTCCGAATGTAACCTGTCTGTCAGGGTCGTAATTATTTCCCAAAACCCTGGTACGGCATCCCATATAGGCAACCTCTGTGTTGGGATCTCCTTCTTTATAATAAGAAATATTAAATGGTGCATCAATAAAGCTGAAATTAGGAAACAGCCGTTTGGCGGAAGTCTTGATGGCCAATTGGAACAGGTCATAGTTGGGATCTCCCGGATTGTAGTTGACTCCTTCTTTCACTTTAAAAATCTGTACCGGGAAGATTGGCGTCTCCCCGTTTCCAAGACCATCCATGGTGGACTCCAGAAGGCACTCGATTACCATGTGGCCTTCCGGTGAGGTGTCTGTTCCATAGTTGATGGATGAGAAAGGCACCTGGGCTCCTGCTCTGGAATGCATGGTATTCAGGTTATGGATGAGAGCCTGCATAGCCTGCTTGGTATGCTTTCTAGTATACTTCATCGCCTGGTCCCAGGAAAACTCATGGATAATATTCCAGTCATAGGAAGGAAGGCTCTCCATATCATCTTCCAGAGAAAGGGTACCCCGGAGCTCATCTGTAGTCAGACCTTTTAATATAGAAAGAATCCGTTCGGAATCACTCATGGTCAGAGTACTGGTAAGGTGTCCGGTTATGACTCCTTCCAGGTTAAGACAGGTTTCCTCCTCGAAATCATACTTAATCATCATATAGGAGGACAAGGCATGGATGTATTCCTTCTGGAAGGTTTTACTTACACCCCGGGCCATGGCATAGTCAAAATTCGGAATACTCTGGCCCCCGTGCATCTCATTCTGATTGGCCTGGATCGCGATGCAGGCAAGAGCAGAATAGGTGCCGATGGACTGGGGTTCATGGACATGTCCATGACCGGTAGAAAATCCATGGTGGAAGAGTGAAATCAGATCAATCTGACAACAAGTCTCTGTCAGCATATAAAAATCCATATCATGGATATGTATATCCCCACGGATATGGGCAGCTGCGATATCCTTTGGCAATACATAATTAAGGATGAAGTACTTGGAACCCTCGGACCCGTACTTCAGCATGGTGCCCATGGCGGTGTCCCCATCGATATTGGCATTCTCTCTCTTGATGTTTTCCGAAGCAGCATCAGAGTAGGTGAGCTTCTTATAGATATTCATCAGGGAGGACTCGGAATTACGGATCTTAGTATGTTCCGCCCGGTACAGGATGTATTCTTTGGCGGTGGAGGCGAAGCCATAGCGGATCAGTGCCTGTTCTACCAGGTCCTGGATCTGTTCCACCGTAGGGATGGAGTACTTCATGGCTGTCTCACACACTTTTTGTGTCACATAGGAGAGGTCTGATTCTGTCATGGTGTCCTCAGCTGCGATGCAGGCCCGCTGAATGGCGGAATAGATCTTCTCGGCATGAAAAGGAACCAGGGAACCGTTTCTCTTCTGAATCTGTTTAATCTTAATAGACATCTTGATTTACACAGATCTCCTTTCCTTATAATATGGTTTAAAGTATAAAGATATATTATATAGAACACATGTTTTTGTCAATGCAGAAACAGGAGTCATTTTGTGTTGATGATTCCTCCTCTGATTACAAAAAAAGAATAGAAGAGGCATAAAATTTCTATTGTGTGGATAAGTGCCGAGTTATTCCTTTTTTATCCACTAAGCCTTCTTTTTTCAAAATGCTTTTCGGGACCGAATCCATGGGAGATACAGGGACCCTGCTGACTTTTTCCACTTTATCCACATAGATGGGTGGATTTTGTGGATAGGATTTCCACAGACGGATTTCAGCTTAATCCCCCTTATGATAGGGTGTTTTCCTGCATTTTACTCCCTTCTCCACATTTTAAAATTTCTATATTGACAAAACAATCATCTTTCTATATAATTTTTAGAGTGTGTTTTTGTGCTTAGAATATTGCATTAAAACA
>JBGVCE010000029.1:0-2230 GCA_045226235.1 Anaerobutyricum sp. | reverse complement strand
AACTGTCTTTCCTGCCTTAATGCACTCCTCTTCTCTGTCCAGACATCTTTGTACCTCTGCCTCAAAGGCACTGTCATCTTTCACAAGCGTTGCATCCAGCTCGATAAATTCGATATCATTCAGTTCTTTCAGGCATTCCACCTGCTTTGTCGTCTTATCCGTGTGGGATCCAACTACGATGATTCCACCATTGCTGGTCTCCTTAACTACCATCTGCTCTCTGGTCAGGAGGGGCTGGTCTGTAACACCACCCATAACCTTAACGATACCGGCAGCAGTGCGCATCATGAAAATTTTTCCCTTGGCCATCGCACGGTATAAAGCCACACAGAATACCTTGATGTCCACATAATCCACGGCATTGATGATGATCTTATTGAAGTTTTTCACATTCATCAGCTGCTCTTCAATCTTATCGATGGCCACATCATGAATGTCCTCCAATGAGATACAGGTTACATCAGCTGCTTTGTACTGGCCTTTTGTCTTCTCTTCCACATACTCCGGCATGGTGGCTGCCTTATATCCGAAAGTCTTATCTTTGGCAAATTCTGTCTCATTGGCAGGAACCAGTTCATCACCATATTTTACATAATGAACATTATCGATAGTGAAACGTCCGCCTTCCTTAAAGAAGGGGCACAGAATCTCACCGTCGATCTGGGTTCCGGTATTTTTCACATAATCTTCTTTCAGAAGTTCGGTTTCCAGAGGATAATGTCCGCGAAGCGTGGAATCACTGCGGCTGATGAAAATATATCCTTTGCCTGTTTCCTTGGACACTTCATCCACAACAGCGGCAATCTCTCTGTGTGCCTTTGTTGTCTGTTCTGCGGTAAAGCCACGGGAATTGGTCATAATGTAGAAGAGGTTATTCTCCTCCTCAAATCCCATCATAACACTCTCTTTATCCCAGTTGGTATAAACGGAGATGTCATGAACCGTCTGCACTCCGGTGGGATCATCATCCAGAACAACAATCTTCTTATCATTTGCCGCAATCTCCTTAGCCAGCAGGGCATCCACCGCTGCTTCATCGATTGGCTTATAAGATGTTAAAATATCAGTGCTGATTGCCATCTTCTACCCCTCCTGTCAATCTACTTTCTTCACTTCCACATCTGCGAGTTTCTCGAAATACTGAACGATTCCACCATGATCATCCCCCATATGTCCATGAACTTTCATAGCCTGAAGGATCTCATATAACTGTGCGGTATATGGAATCGGAACATCGATGGAATGCGCTGTGTTAACCACGTTCTTGATGTCTTTATGATTGATGCGGATGGGGCCGCCCGGTTTAAAATTACGCTCCACGATCATAGGAATCTTGGCATCCAGAACTGCGCTGCCTGCCAGACCTCCACGGATTGCCTGGTATACCTTCACAGGGTCAGCGCCGGCTTTTACTGCCAGAACAAAAGCCTCGGATACTACTGCGATGGTATTATTTACGATAACCTGATTGGCAAGTTTGGTCACAGAGCCGCTTCCGGACCCACCGATCAACAGGGCACTGTTACCCATGATATCAAAATATTCCTGGAATGCATCAAAGTCAGCCTGATCACCGCCTGCCATAATAGCCAGAGAACCTGCGATGGCTCCCGGTTCTCCACCGGATACCGGAGCATCCACAAATCCGACACCTTTCGCTTTCAGCCCCTCGTAACATTCCTGGGACTCAACGGGTGTAACAGAACTCATATCACAAACTACAGTTCCTGCCTTCACTGTGGAAGCTACGCCGCCTTCGCCGAAAAGGATTGCTTTTGAAATCTCACCGCTGGGAACCATGAGGATGATTCTCTCGCACTGCTCTCCGATTTCTGCATAACTGGCTTCCTTTGCGCCGGCAGCGACCACATCGGCTACCGCTTCCTTGTTAAGGTCTGACACCAGCAGTTCAACCCCTGCTTTCAACAGATTCTTAGCCATTGGTCTTCCCATGATTCCAAGTCCGATAAATCCTACTTTCATTGATACTACTCCTTTCATAAATAATCTATAGTCCTGGTTGTAAAATGGGTTCCCATTCCCATATACCGGTATATCGGTTTCTGATTTCATTATAAAATTCAACAATCTTTCTGTCAAGCATTCCTTATTCTTTCTATATTATTCACAAAAAACAATATCTTAATTTATTAAAAATATATAGTTCAGGGTTTAAATCAGATTAACAATAAATTTATAGCCCTCTGATTCATATAACGTATTTAATGGT
>JBGVCE010000028.1:0-3936 GCA_045226235.1 Anaerobutyricum sp. | reverse complement strand
CTGCCGGGAGTATGATATCCACGCCATCCGGTATGAAGGAGCACCGGATCTGGTTGTCGAGATTCTCTCCCCCTCCACCCGGTCCAAAGACATGTTCCTGAAGCTCTATAAATATCAGAATGCCGGGGTAAGAGAGTACTGGGTTGTGGATCCCGAACACAGGAAAATTACTGTCCACTATTTCGAGACGGAAGAATACCAGCCGAAAACCTATGATTTTAATTCAGAGATTCCGGTTGAGATTTCCCATGGGGAGTGCAGCATCAATTTTTCGAGGATTATGTCCGGACTGAAGAAGTATTATGAAAAATAGACATAATTAATAAAGAATCCCTCCATAGTGCAGTAGGTTCCTGCTGTTCTATGGAGGGATAGATTTTACTATTCAGTATACGATTTATATCCTTGCCACACCGGATTCCCGGGCGGCTTTTTTCACTGCTTCTGCCACGGCATCCTTTACCCTTGGGTCAAAGGCGGCCGGAATGATATAATCTGCGGATAATTCCTCCTCAGAGATAAGGTCGGCCAATGCATGGGCCGCTGCCACCTTCATGGCATCATTGATGTCACTGGCCCTGCAGTCCAGAGTACCACGAAAGATACCCGGGAAGGCCAGCACGTTATTGATCTGGTTGGGATAATCGCTTCGTCCCGTTGCGATTACCGCTGCGCCGCCTGCCTTGGCGTCCTCGGGAAAGATTTCCGGATCAGGGTTTGCGCAGGCGAAGATGATCGGATCGGAGTTCATGGTCTTAACCATCTCAGTTGTGACAGCATTGGGAGCGGAGACACCGATAAATACGTCAGCGCCAATCAGTACGTCAGCCAGGCTGCCCTCTTTCTTCTCACGGTTAGTCACCTTGGCCATCTCCTCTTTGACGGAATTCATTCTTTCTGTCCTGCCTTCGTAGATGGCACCCCTGGTGTCACAGAGGGTAAGGTTCTTCACACCGGCGCTTAGAAGCAGTTTACTGATGGCGATGGAAGCCGCCCCGGCTCCATTCATAACCACTTTAATCTCATCGATCTTCTTTCCGACGATCTTTAATGCATTGGTTAACCCGGCCAGGGTAATTACTGCGGTTCCATGCTGATCATCATGAAAGATAGGGATATCGCATCTTTCTTTTAATTTCTTTTCAATCTCGAAGCATCTGGGGGCAGAGATGTCTTCCAGATTCACTCCGCCAAAAGAGCCTGCCAGCAGGGCTACCGTATTGACGATTTCATCCACATCCCTGGAACGGATGCAAAGGGGGAAGGCATCCACGTCGCCGAACTCTTTGAATAAGACACATTTTCCTTCCATGACGGGCATGCCGGCTTCCGGACCGATATTACCAAGGCCCAGCACCGCCGAACCATCCGTGACCACCGCCACAGTGTTCCACCGGCGGGTAAGTTCATAGCTCTTACTTATGTCCTTCTGAATCTCCAGACAAGGCTGGGCGACGCCAGGTGTATATGCCAGAGACAGGGCATCCTTGCTGTCCACAGTGGCGCGGGATACGACCTCGATCTTTCCCTGCCATTCATAATGTTTCTTCAGTGATTCCTTTGCATAATCCATAGGGGGTAATTCCTTTCCGACTCTTATATTTTTAATTGTCTTCAATTGACTTATTTCTTTTGTGAGATTGCTTTAATGTGCTAAATTACTATAAAAACAACTCATACTATACACTATTGGCCCTAAAAAAGTCAATGAACAGTATGACAAGCGAAAAATTTCCTATAAAATACAAAACAAAATAGAAAAACATCGTTGTAATATCTTCCTCAAACTGATACAATATGATGTAGATTTATTTTGAAAAAATGTGATGGATTATCATGGAGGTATAGAAATGACAATTAATAAAGAACAGAATGGTACTACATTAAATATTGCATTGGAAGGCAGACTTGATACCAATACATCCCCTGATTTTGAAAAAGAGCTTCAGGGCAGCCTTGACGGAATTGAAGAACTCATCCTTGATTTCTCCAAGCTGGATTACATCTCTTCCGCCGGACTCCGTGTTCTTTTATCTACACAGAAGCAGATGAACAAGCAGGGTACCATGGTAATCAGAAATGTAAATGAAACCATCAGCGAAGTATTTGAGATTACCGGATTCGTTGATATTCTTACCATCGAGTAATGGATTAGTCTAAGAATGAATAAAGGGTGCGCCGGCAACTACGGGATTGTGTGAATCACACCGTGGTTGCCGGCACACCCTTTTCTTTTTTTTATAAAATGATTAATCAATCCTCATCCAGTCTCTGTCTTGCCACCAGCTCGGCAAAACTGCCGTCCAGAGCAATCAGTTCATCATAGGTTCCGTCCTCTATGATCTTACCGCCATCCAGGACCAGGATACGGTCACAGTGACGGATGGTGGACAAACGGTGAGCAATGACAATCCTGGTGCACCGCATCTCTTCCAGGGCATCCGACACCTGTTTCTGGGTGATATTATCCAGGGCGGAAGTGGCTTCGTCCAGGAGAAGCAGCTTGGGTTTCGGGGCAATTGCCCTGGCGATCATCAGACGCTGCCTCTGTCCGCCGGAGATTCCTCCGGAGCCTTCCTGAATCATGGTGCTCATACCCATGGGCATATTTTGGATTTCTTCTGCAAGTCCGGCAATCTCAGCCGCCTCCCAGGCATCTTTCAGAGTAAGGGAAGGAGCGGAGATAGTGATGTTCTCAAAGACGCTTCCTGTGAACACCCCGTTGTCCTGCATCACGGCCCCGATCTGCTTACGGACAGATCTCATATTCAGCCGTTTGCTGTCCTTTTTATCATAGAAGATACTTCCCTTTGTGGGTTGTTCAAACCCCAGGAGCAGCCTCATGATGGTGGATTTTCCACAACCGGTCTTTCCCACTATGGCCACATATTGCCGTGCCGGTATATTGATAGAGATATCATCCAGAACCAACGGGCTGTCCTCCCCATATCGGAAGGATACGTGGGATAGTTCCACATTTCCGGACAGTGAAGTCACGATTTCCAATCCTTCTGCCTCCTCCGGCTCAGCATCCAAAAGGGGGCGGATCAGCTCCAGAATCGGACGGATGGTAGCCACGCTCAGAGCTATTCCGGCCAAAGACTGCAAAGCGGCATTAACGTATCCATATGCACTGTTAAAAGCGATGTAATCTGCTCTGGATACATTGTTGACCACTGCGATGTAGTACATCGCTATGGTTCCGATCATAGATATCATTGTGGTAAATACACTGCTCAGCTTGATCAGGGACGGTGGATTGTATGTAAGAGCCGCCTCCTGGGCATAAATCCTGGACCAGCGGACAAATGCCCTGTTCTCCGCGCCGGAAAGGCGCAGCTTCTGGATTCCGCTGATCAGAGAGAATACCAGTCCCTTTTCCTTGGCTGCCAGCTGCATCTTTTCCTTTCCGATGCTCATCTGCATAGAGGTTGTCATTATGGAAAGGATCAGCGTTGCAATGGTGACCACAAGGGCAGGTAATACCAGGCTCCTGGCAAAGGAAAAGATCTGAAACATGTATACCAGGGAGAATAGTCCCGTGATACCGACAGAGAGCAATGAAGTCACCATGGTATTGCAGAGGGAGGACATGTAACCAAGGTACTGATTCAGTTCACCTGCAGAATAATCCTTAAAGAATCCGGCCGGCAGGGAGAGAATACGCATCATAGAAGCAGCGCTGAAATTCACCGACAGCTTAGTCTGTATCCTTGCCAGCAGTAATTCCCGTATGGCGGTAAACAATAGATTACCCAAAGATGCGCAGAGCATGAAGGTCATGACTGCCAGCAGCAGCTGGGTGCTCCTGTATTTCTCCGCCACATCTCCCATAAGGATCTGGTTTAATTTCGGCATGATCAGTCCCACCAGAGTTACCACCGCTGCTGCTATGCCAAAACTGATAATGTCCCAACGGGTCAGGCATTCAGACAT
>JBGVCE010000027.1:0-4355 GCA_045226235.1 Anaerobutyricum sp. | reverse complement strand
GGCTCAGCCCCTGGCCTACGTGCTTGCCTCCATACCATCCTTGATTATGTTAATCTGGTTTTTAAGAAGGCTTCCCAGGGAGGATAGTTAGATGAAAAATACAACTTTAGTTTATATAGAGCAGAAGGATCAGTATCTGATGCTCCTAAGAAATAAGAAGAAAAATGATGAGAATGCCGGAAAATGGATTGGAGTTGGAGGGCATTTTGAGGAGGGGGAGTCCCCGGAGGAATGTATGCTCCGGGAGGTATATGAGGAAACAAATCTGACTCTCTCCGAGTACCGATACCGGGGGATTGTCACCTTCGTCTCAGACCTGTATGAGACGGAATACATGCACTTGTTTACCGCTTCAGGCTATCAGGGAACCCTAAAGGAATGCCGGGAGGGGGAACTGCGCTGGATAGCGAAGGACCGGATCTTCTCCCTGAATCTATGGGAAGGTGACAGGGTTTTTCTCAGATACCTAATGGAAGATAAAGACTTCTTCTCCATGAAACTGACTTACCGGGGGGATTCCCTGGTAGACATCCAATCGAAAGTATATGGAGGAGACCAGGAAACATGATTACCATCCGTAATGATTATTTTGATATCCGCCAGATCTGCGATTCCGGACAATGTTTCCGTATGAGGGAAATCCAGAATGGCAGTTACGAGGTGATAAGCAGGGACCGTTATCTAAGATTACAGCAGGAAGGAAATGTAATTCATTTCTTCTGTTCCTCGGAGGAATGGGAGGAAATGTGGTTTGATTTTTTTGACCTGGGTACCGACTATCAGGTTTTTCTGTCAAGGATTAATCCCAGGGACTCCTATCTCATGAATGCAGCCAGGCAGGGAAGAGGAGTCAGGATCTTAAAGCAGGATCTCTGGGAGATGATTGTTTCTTTTCTGATTTCCCAGCAGAATAATATTAAGAGAATCAGGCGCTGTATCGATCTCTTATGTCAGAAATACGGAGATTTTTGTGAGACGGAAGATGGGGTAGGTTTTTACTCCTTTCCAGGACCGGAAAAACTGGCAGATCTTGCTGAAAATCAACTGATGGACTGCAATCTGGGATACCGGAGCAAGTATGTGGTAAGAACTGCCCAGGCTGTGGTTTCCGGAAGCATCGACCTGGAAAAGATTGCGTCCTATCCTCACTGGCGGGCAAGAAAAGAGCTGCTTAAATGTTTTGGAGTCGGGGAAAAGGTAGCAGAATGCATCTGTCTCTTTGCTCTCCACCATCTGGATTCCTTTCCTGTGGATACCCATATCAGGCAGGCTATGGACCAACATTATAAAAGGGGATTTCCCCACAGAAGATATAAAGACTGCCAGGGGGTATTACAGCAATACATTTTTTATCATGAACTGACCGGAGACCAGGATAAGTGAGGTTATCACAAGAAAAGGATATGAAAGCATATGGTTTTTGTGACAAAATGACAGTTGGCAAAAATTAGGATTCTTGGTATACTACATTTTAATACATTTAAAACTAAAACATATAAAAATACGTCTTTGAAGATTACAGAAAGGGAAGAGAATTATGGCCTATTATTATCCGGAAGCATCTCATACATTTAGTGAATACCTGCTGGTTCCCGGTTATTCCTCCGCGGATTGTATCCCGAACCGTGTGGATCTGAAAACACCTGTAGTTAAATATAGAAAAGGGGAGGAAGAGTGTCCTCTCACCATGAATATCCCTATGGTTTCTGCCGTTATGCAGGCTGTTTCCGGAGAGAAAATGGGAGTTGCCCTTGCCAAAGAGGGTGGAATCGCCTTTATCTATGTGTCTCAGCCTATCGAAGAACAGGCTGAAATGGTTAGAAAGGTGAAGACCAGCAAGGCAGGCTTTGTGTTCAGCGACTCCAATCTTCGGGTAGATAATACCATGGCAGACGTTGTGGAACTGAAGGAGAGAACCGGTCATTCCACCATGGCAGTGACGGATGACGGCACAGGTAACGGCAAGCTTCTTGGTATCGTAACAGGCCGTGACTACCGTGTGACCCGTATGGATCCCAGAACCAAGGTGGGCGAGTTCATGACTCCTATCGAGAAGATTATCTCCGCTCCGGAAGGTACTTCCCTTAAGGAATGCAATAATATCATCTGGGACAACAAACTGAACTCCCTCCCTATCGTGGATAAGGATGGCAATATGGTGGCTTTCGTATTTCGTAAGGACTATGATTCCCATAAGAGTAAACCATTATCCCTTATGGATGCTAACAAGAGCTATGTGGTTGGAGCCGGTATTAATACCCGTGATTTTGAAGAGAGAGTTCCTGCCCTGGTGGAAGCCGGAGCAGATGTTCTGGTTATCGACTCCTCAGAAGGTTTTTCCGAGTGGCAGGCTTTGACCCTGAAATGGATCCGAGACCGCTATGGTGATAAGGTGAAGGTTGGTGCAGGAAACGTGGTGGATGGAGAAGGCTTCCGCTATCTGGCTGAGGCCGGTGCTGATTTCGTCAAGATCGGAATCGGCGGAGGATCCATCTGTATCACCCGTGAAACCAAGGGTATCGGACGTGGACAGGCAACAGCTGTCATTGATGTGGCTGCAGAGAGAGATAAATATTTCCAGGAAACCGGCATCTATGTACCTATCTGTGCCGACGGCGGTATCGTTCATGATTACCACATTACCCTGGCTCTGGCTATGGGAGCTGATTTCTGTATGCTGGGAAGATATTTCTCCAGATTTGATGAGTCACCTACCAGCAAGGTGCTTATCAATGGTAACTACATGAAAGAGTACTGGGGTGAAGGCAGCGCCCGTGCCAGAAACTGGCAGCGTTATGACCTGGGCGGAGCGAAGAAGATGAGCTTTGAGGAAGGTGTGGATTCCTACGTGCCATATGCAGGTGCATTAGCAGATGGCATCTCCACCACTTTATCCAAGATCCGTCATACTATGTGTAACTGTGGTGCTTTATCCCTTGAGGAACTGCGCGATAAAGCCAAGATTACCCTGGTATCCTCCGTATCTATCGTGGAAGGCGGAGCCCATGACGTGGTTTTAAAGGATTCCACAAATATTTAATGATCAATACTTAATTTCATAAATAAAGGGCTGAGATTTGTTACTTCATGAAATAACAATCCCGGCCCTTTTTGTTCATCATATTTTAATTAATAAACTCTTTCAGTTTCTCCGCTGTCTCACAGAACTTGGCATACTCTTCTTCGGACCATCTTTCTTCCAGGCGGCGTTCCACCCCGTTTACTCCTACGATAGAAGGAACACTTAATGAAACTCCTTCAATCCCGTATTCCCCGTGGAAAGGAGAAGATACGGTGGAGATGGTTAGGCGCTGGTTTAGCACGGCGTCTGCCAGGAAGCAGACACAGGTGGCAATTCCATAATGGGTCTTTCCCTTGGCCCGGATGATCTCAGCACCCTGCTGACGAACCTTTTTTCTCATCTGTTCGCGGACGGCGTCATCCCAGCGGATGCGGGTATTTTCACAGTACTCATCCATGGGAACACCGGCGATGGACAGACGGCTCCAGATGGGAACCTGACCGTCTCCATGTTCCCCGACTACATTACATTTAACCACTTCCGTATTAAGATGAACGTAATCTGCGATATATCTGGTCATTCGGGAAGTATCCAGGATATTTCCCGTCCCGAAAACCTGACCCTGTTCCATTCCCAGCCACTGGGCACATTTATAAGTAAGGATGTCCACCGGGTTGGATACCACAAGAATCGTAGCGCTGCGGTTAAGGTGGGGAAGCATCTTATCTACGATATCTCCCATAATTCTCTTATTGTCTTCAATCAGGTTCAGACGGGTTTCTCCTACACGTCGGTTACGGCCCGCGGTGATAATCACCAGGTCACTGTCAACGCAATCCTCATAGGTGCCGCAGTATACATTGGCAATCCCCATATAGGGAATACCGTGTTGGATATCCAGGGCTTCTCCCTTGGCACGTTCTTCATCGATATCGATCAGGGCAATCTCTCTGGCAAGATTACGGATGGTAAGGGCGTAGGCGATGGAAGCCCCCACATTACCGACGCCGACAATGGTTACTTTTCGTTTGTTGAATTTCATCTGCAGACTCATAATATCTCCTTTGATAGCGGAAAACTCCGCTTATGATTGTATATAAGGGATTCTTTTCTCTCCGGTGACAGAGATAGAGAAATACTCATAAGGAGTATACCATATATTGTGTGAGGATGAAATGGATTTGTGGGATTCTGTCTTGTGGCATATGGCAAAATATGTTATGATAAAACGCGTATAATGTTTTTTGGCTGGAATTCCATCCAAAACACAGGAGGATTAAAATGGAAGAAAGAGAAAAAGTATCAAAGAATTTTATAGAAATGGCCATTGAGA
>JBGVCE010000026.1:0-3623 GCA_045226235.1 Anaerobutyricum sp. | reverse complement strand
TAGTAAATGAGATGGGGAGACTCCTGGGAAAAACATTGGCAGGAATTGCCTGTGTTGTTGCCCCACAGGCTTTTGTAATCGGGGGAGGAATGTCAAAAGCAGGAGATATATTAATCGAGGTTATTGAAAAGCATTTCCGAGAATATGCTTTTCATGCACATAAAGATATTCAATTTCGCCTGGCAGAGTTAGGAAACCTTGCAGGCATATATGGAGCGGCGAAACTAATTCTTGAATGAAAGGAGGGCCCGTTTTGATTATTCCAAGGTACTACGAGGATCTTTCTGTCCTACACGAGAATTCGATGCCGGACAGGGCGTATTATATTCCATCCTCTTCCCGCAATGACGGACTGATTTGGCAGAGAGAGAGCTCTGACCGCATTCAGATGCTGAGTGGTTGTGAGTGGAATTTCGCCTGGTATCCAAGCATACATGATCTGACAGATTTATTCTATCTGCCGGATTACAGACCCGGTAAGTGCTGGAAGAAAGAAGAAGTTCCGTTTTGCTGGCAGATGCGTGGCTATGATTGCCAGCAGTATACCAATATCCGTTATCCTTTCCCCTTCGATCCACCTTATGTCCCTCAAGACAATCCATGTGGTGCTTATC
Source organism: Anaerobutyricum sp. (assembly GCA_045226235.1). GTDB lineage: Bacteria > Bacillota > Clostridia > Lachnospirales > Lachnospiraceae > Anaerobutyricum. Next base: position 3,009 of record JBGVCE010000026.1, on the reverse strand, counting down.
TCCATCGTTTCGAGTGGCATCGGAACCAGGATGCTCCCTGTGCATACCTGAATTTTGAGGGAGTGGATTCCTGTTTTTTTGTCTGGCTTAACGGTAGCTATGTCGGTTACAGCCAGATATCTCATCACACGACGGAGTTTGATGTGTCGGACATCCTTCAGGATGGAGAGAATCTTCTTGCTGTTCTCGTTTTGAAATGGTGTGACGGAAGTTATCTGGAGGATCAGGATAAGTTCCGGTTTTCCGGCATCTTCCGGGATGTCTATATTCTGAACCGGCCTCTCAAACGGATTGAAAACTATGTCATTGAGACTGATTTTACAGAAGACTATGAGCACGCAGATCTCAAGATTCAGTTTACATTCAACGGATTAACGATCCCGGTTAAACTGACAGTGAATGCCCCCGATAATGTGCAAATACTTCTTCAGAAATCTTTCCTTCCGGAATCTGACGGAATCATCTCCATCCCTGTTGATCATCCTATACTTTGGAGTGCCGAGAATCCGAACCTATACACTCTTGTCATGGATACCGGCACAGAAGTCATCACAGAAAAAGTCGGTTTCCGAGAAGTAGAGGTTAAAGATCTGATTCTGACCCTCAATGGATCTCCCATAACCTTCCGGGGAGTCAACCGGCATGAATCGGATCCGGTGACCGGTGCAGTTTGTGATATTAATCAGGCTTACAAAGATCTGAGTATGATAAAGGCCAATAATTTTAATGCCGTCAGAGCCAGTCACTACCCCAATTCCCCATGGTTCTACCAGTTATGTGATGAAATCGGACTGTATGTCATCGACGAAGCGGACAATGAGAGCCACGGCACGGGGCCATTGTATTTCCGGGAAGGGGACTACGCCGAGCGTATGCGTAAGGCCTATGTCAGGATTGCGGATAATCCGGAATTCATTGAACCAACCCTTGATAGGATCCGGTCCATGATCATTCGAAACCGTAACCGTCCCTGCATCCTGGTCTGGTCAATGGGAAATGAATGCGGGTATGGCTGTACTTTCGAAAAGGCCCTTCGCTGGACCAAAGAAACAGACCCCACCCGACTTACCCACTATGAGAGTGCATTTTACCTGAGTACTGATCGTGTATTTGATACTTCGGATATCGACATTTTCGGTCGTATGTACCCGGCATTTTCTGAGGTCACGGATTATCTGGACAGTAATCCTGATAAACCGCTTTTGCTGGTTGAATACTGCCATTCCATGGGCAACAGTCCTGGTGACTTTAAAGAATATCTCAATCTGATTGAGGAGTATCCGGCCTTGTGTGGCGGCTTTGTCTGGGAATGGTGTGATCACGCTATCTATAAAGGAAGAGCGGAAAACGGCAAAGCTATGTATTGGTACGGTGGCGATCACGGAGAATTACAGCACGATGGTAACTTCTGTCTTGATGGGCTGGTCTACCCTGACAGAAGGCCGCATTCCGGTCTTATGGAATACAAGAATATTCATCGTCCGCTACGTGCCGCTTATGACCTTGATCGGCAGGTTCTTATTTTGGAAAATCATATGGACTTCACAGATCCGGCCGACATCATCTGTGGAGAGTGGACCCTCACCCTCGACGGAATACCGATTGCCGGTGCCCCCCTGGCTGATGGCCTTCCTTCCGTCATGCCTCACAGTAAAGCTGAAATCCCGCTCGTGTTTACCCTGCCTGACAGAGGCAGGTGTTTCCTCACCATTAATTATACCCTTAAAGAAGAATGGTGTTGCCTTCCGGCCGGCCATGAACTTGGCTTTGATGAGATTAGAATTCCTACAGCAGAGCCCAGAGCCCTGAAGGCAGCAAATCTCCTGGCACCTTTGAACTCAAAAACCATGATAAATGTCAGAAAAGAAGGAACCTTACTGATATTTGAAGGAGAAAACTTCAGCTATGAACTTGACACTCTCTCCGGGCTTTTCGTTTCGATGAAACCGGGAATGCATGAGATTCTCAACCGGCATATGGATTTCAACCTATGGCGAGCCCCTACGGACAATGATGCACCGATTGCGGACCAATGGAAATGGGAACGTCTGGATCATACCGTAACTAGAGCTTACCAAGTTAAGCAGATCGAATTGCCAGGAACAGACAAAGGAAGTGGAAATGATCCGGTAACATTCGATATCAGACATTCAGTGGCCGCTATGTCAGTTCAGCCCATACTCAGGATATCCAATAGAACTACGGTCTTCCCTGATGGTCGGATTCTGCTGGATATCAAGGCGGTCAAAGACCCTGAGATTGAGACCTTGCCCAGAATCGGCCTGCGTCTGTTCCTGAGTGAAGATATGAACCAGGTTAGCTATTATGGCATGGGGCCTGGGGAGACATATATTGACAAACACCACTCTGGCCATCATGGATTATTTGAAGGAACTGTCGCTTCCATGCACGAAGATTATATCCGCCCACAGGAAAACGGCAGCCACTATGACTGCGATTATGTATCCCTTAGGGGAGAGGAAACGGAACTTACTGTTGCCTGTGGAGATGCAGATTCTAAACAGACATTCTCCTTCAATGCATCCGTCTATACTCAGGAGGAACTGGAACATAAGCACCATAATTATGAGTTAGAACCTTGTGGCAGCACGGTTTTGTGCATAGATCATCAATTGGCAGGCATCGGATCAAAGAGCTGTGGACCGGATCTTTTACCGGAATACTCAGTTTGTTCAGATGAATATCATTTCACATTTATGATTAAGCCAGAGACATTACATGACACAGCAGACAATAAACAGATAGAAATGGAGAACCAAAATGAACCAGAATAAAGAAAAAACTTATTTAAAATGGTACAACAAGATAGGATACGGTTCCGGTGACATAGCAGGAAATGTGGTCTATGCCCTTTTGTCTGCCTTTGTCATGATCTTTCTGACAGACACCGTCGGCATGAATGCAGGTATCGTCGGAACCTTGATTGCCATGTCCAAACTCTTTGATGGAGTAAGTGATATATTTTTCGGAGCATTGATTGATAAGACA
>JBGVCE010000025.1:0-4848 GCA_045226235.1 Anaerobutyricum sp. | reverse complement strand
AAGGAAGTAGACAGATGCCATATAAGATAGGCGTAATCCGAGGCGACGGCATCGGTCCGGAGATCGTTGCTGAAAGCTTGAAAGTTTTAGGGAAAATCACAGAAAAATACGGGCAAGAGTTTGATTACACAGAGATTCTTCTGGGCGGAGCTTCCATTGATGTTCATGGAGAGCCTCTGACAGAGGAGTCTTTAAATACTGCCAGACAGATGGATGCTGTGCTGATGGGTTCCATCGGCGGGGATACCACCACAAACCCATGGTATCAGCTTCCGGCACATCTTAGACCGGAGGCGGGTCTGCTCAAGATTCGAAAGGGGCTGAACCTCTTCGCGAATCTCCGTCCTGCATACCTTTATGTGGAACTGAAGGATGCCTGTCCTCTGAGAAGTGATATCATCGGGGACGGGTTTGATTTTGTGGTTATGCGAGAGCTGACATCCGGCCTGTATTTCGGGGAGAGATATACCCGGGAGATTGACGGATTAATGACTGCGGTGGATACCTTAAAATACGATGAAAACGAGATCCGCAGGATTGCCATCCGTGGTTTTGATATCGCCATGAAACGCCGTAAGAAAGTGACCAGCGTTGATAAGGCTAACGTGCTGGATTCCTCCCGCCTATGGAGAAAAGTGGTGGCAGAGGTCGCCAAGGATTATCCTGAGGTGGAACTTGAAAATATGCTGGTGGACAATGCAGCCATGCAGCTGGTGAAAGACCCCGGTCAGTTTGATGTAATCCTTACCGAGAACATGTTTGGGGATATCCTTTCTGACGAGGCAAGTATGGTGACGGGATCCATAGGAATGCTTTCTTCTGCGAGTCTTAATGATACTTCTTTTGGTTTGTATGAGCCTAGCCATGGTTCTGCTCCGGATATCGCAGGGAAGGGTATTGCCAACCCCATCGCAACCATCCTTTCAGCAGCTATGATGCTTCGTTACTCACTGGATATGGGAGAAGCGGCAGACAACATTGAAGCAGCTGTGAAGCAGGTATTAAAGGAGGGTTACCGCACCGTGGATATCATGTCCGAGGGCATGACCCAGGTGGGTACCGTGGAGATGGGTGATCTGATCGCCCAGAGAATATAAAGATACTATGATCATCATTATCATAACAGTTTAAAATCTACGGAGGATATATCATGAAGAGTGATGTTGTAAAAAAAGGGATGCAGGCAGCTCCGTCCCGCTCTTTGTTTAATGCTTTAGGATATACAAAGGAAGAAATGGAAAAACCCCTGGTAGGAATCGTTTGTTCCTACAATGAGATCGTTCCGGGTCATATGAATCTGGATAAAATCACAGAAGCGGTAAAGCTTGGTGTGGCTATGGCGGGTGGTACCCCCATCGTCTTTCCTGCCATCGCTGTGTGTGACGGTATCGCCATGGGACATATCGGTATGAAGTATTCCCTGGTAACCCGTGAACTGATCGCAGATTCCACAGAGTGTATGGCCAAAGCCCATCAGTTTGACGCGTTGGTCATGATTCCTAACTGTGACAAAAATGTGCCTGGCCTTCTGATGGCTGCGGCAAGAATCAACGTTCCTACAGTATTTGTGAGCGGTGGTCCTATGCTGGCAGGGCATGTTGATGGCTGCAAGAGAAGTCTTTCTTCCATGTTTGAGGCAGTAGGTTCCTACGAGGCCGGCCTCATGTCCGAGGAGAAGGTTAATGAATATGTGGAGAATGTCTGTCCTACCTGTGGTTCCTGTTCCGGTATGTATACCGCCAATTCCATGAACTGTATGACAGAGGCCATCGGTATGGGTCTTCGTGGAAACGGAACTATCCCGGCAGTTTATTCCGACCGTATCCGTCTTGCCAAGCATGCCGGTATGCAGGTTATGGAGATGTTCCGCAGAAATATCAGGCCAAGTGATATTATGACCAAGGATGCTTTCCTTAACTGCCTTACCGTGGATATGGCTCTGGGTTGTTCTACCAACACCATGCTTCATCTTCCGGCTATCGCTCATGAAGCAGGGGTAGAGCTGAATATGGAGATTGCAAATGAGATCAGCAAGAGGACTCCAAACCTTTGTCATCTTGCTCCTGCAGGTCCAACCTACATGGAAGACCTCAATGAAGCAGGCGGTGTTTATGCCGTAATGAATGAGCTGAGCAAGAAAGGACTGTTAAAGGAAGACCTGATCACAGTAACCGGTAAGACGGTGGGAGAGAACATCAAAGATGCCGTTAATCTGAACCCTGAAGTCATCCGTCCTATCGATAATCCTTACCTTGCTTCCGGTGGAATCGCAGTGTTGAAAGGTAATCTCGCTCCGGATACCGGTATCGTAAAACAGTCTGCCGTGGTTCCTGAGATGATGGTTCATGAAGGACCTGCCCGGGTTTTTGACTGTGAAGAAGATGCCATCGAGGCCATCAAAGGCGGAAAGATCGTGGCCGGGGATGTGGTTGTCATCCGTTATGAAGGTCCCAAAGGCGGCCCTGGCATGCGTGAGATGCTGAATCCGACCTCCGCTATCGCCGGTATGGGTCTTGGATCCTCCGTGGCATTGATCACTGACGGACGTTTTTCCGGCGCTTCCCGTGGAGCTTCCATCGGACATGTATCACCGGAGGCAGCAGTGGGCGGTCCCATTGCCCTGGTTGAAGAGGGAGATATCATTAAGATCGATATCCCTAACAATAAGCTGGACGTGGACATCTCCGAGGAAGAGATGGAAGCAAGAAGAGCAAAATGGCAGCCGAGAGAACCCAGAGTGAAAGAAGGATATCTTCTTCGTTATGCCGCTCTGGTTACCTCCGGAAACCGGGGAGCAGTTCTTGATCTTAACCAGATCAAATCATATTAAAGAGGAGTTATCATGAAACAGATCTTAAACGGTTCAGAGATTGTAATCGAGTGTTTAAAAGAACAGGGAGTGGATACCATCTTCGGATATCCGGGTGGTACCATCCTTAATATATATGACGCATTGTACAAACACAGTGATGAAATCAAACATATCCTGACCTCCCATGAACAGGGAGCAGCCCATGCGGCGGACGGCTATGCCAGGGCAACGGGTAAAGTAGGTGTCTGCTTTGCCACATCCGGCCCCGGAGCCACAAACCTGGTTACAGGAATCGCAACAGCCCACATGGATTCCATTCCCATCGTCGCCATCACCTGTAATGTAGGTGTCAGCCTGCTGGGTAAGGATTCTTTCCAGGAGATTGATATCAAGGGTGTTACCATGCCCATCACAAAACATAACTTTATCGTGAAGGACATCGATAGTCTGGCAGATACCATCCGCCATGCTTTCCGCATCGCTCAGACAGGACGAAAAGGTCCCGTGCTGGTGGATATAACCAAGGATGTGACGGCTGCTACCGCCTACTATGAGAGCAAGACACCGGAGAAGATCTACCCCGTCAGTGAGACTATTCAGGAAAGTAAGATCAAAGAAGCACTGGATGCCATAGCTGCTGCGGAGAAACCCTTTGTTCTTCTGGGCGGCGGATGTACTCTTGCCAATGCTTCCGAGGAAGTCAGAGAATTCGTGAGGCTTCTTGACGCTCCGGTCTGTGACACCCTGATGGGTAAAGGTGTATATCCAGGCACTGCCGATAACTATACCGGTATGCTGGGTATGCATGGAACGAAGACTTCTAATTTCGGTGTTTCTGAGTGTGACCTTCTGGTGGCCATCGGCTGTCGATTCAGTGACCGTGTATATGGCAATGCCAATACATTTGCCAGCAATGCCAGGATCATCCAGATTGACATCGATTCCGCGGAAATGAACAAAAACATCATGATCGATATCGGTATCCTCGGTGATGTGAAAGCCGTTCTGACCATGATGAACAAGAGATTAAAACAGCAGTCCCACAAAGACTGGCTTGATCATATCAGAGAATTAAAAGAAAAATACCCCCTGACATACCATCAGGATAAACTGGCAGGTCCTGCCATCGTGGAGAAGATTGACGAGCTGACTAAAGGGGAAGCAATCATCTGTACCGAGGTAGGCCAGCATCAGATGTGGGCTGCCCAGTTCTATCACTACCCGGAACCAAGGAGACTCCTTACCTCCGGCGGTCTGGGAACCATGGGATACGGCCTTGGAGCATCTTTAGGTGCTAAGGTGGGCTGCCCGGATAAAGTGGTTGTTAACATCGCCGGTGACGGCTGTCTGCGTATGAATCTTCAGGAGATCGCTACAGCAACCCGGTCTGAGATTCCCGTGATTGAAGTGGTGATCAACAACCACGTATTAGGTATGGTACGCCAGTGGCAGACTCTTTTCTATGGCGAGAGATACTCCCACACTACCCTTAGGGATAAAGTGGATTTCGTCAAGGTTGCAGAAGCCATGGGTGGAAAAGCCAGAAGAGTTACCAACATCCAGGAATTCGAGGAAGCCTTCCGGGAAGCCATGGCAGGAAAAGACTTCTATCTCATCGACTGCATGATTGACAGTGACGAGAAGGTATGGCCTATGGTTGCACCTGGCGGCTCCATCTCCGAAGCTTTCGCTGAGGAAGATCTGGATAGCTAGAGGGAAACAGAGAACAAGTTAAAGGAGTTTACATATCATGTTTCAATATAAATGCTTAAATCCCATCGCAAAAGTAGGGTTAGACCGTCTGCCGGAAAGTTTCCATGAGGTGGAGGATATCCAGGAGGCCCAGGCTGTACTGGTCCGCAGTGCCAGCATGCATGACCTGCCGGATTTACCTAAGCTTTGTGCCGTGGGAAGAGCCGGTGCGGGAACCAACAATATCCCGGTGGATGATTACGCCAGGAAGGGCATTGTGGTATTTAATGCCCCGGGAGCGAATGCTAACGCGGTAAAAGAACTGGTTCTCACCGGTATGCTGA
>JBGVCE010000024.1:0-2095 GCA_045226235.1 Anaerobutyricum sp. | reverse complement strand
CCCGCTGTGACAATGGCCGTCACGGTAAGTTCCCTATATTTCATGGACTTAATCGATACATTATCCATGCTGGCGGCAGTACACAGTCCGGAACACTTTTCAGGCTTCAGTCCCAGATCTTCAAGAGCCACAAGATTCATATGCCCTTCATAGGTTGAATCCCTCATGATACAGGCCATGCCCGGACCGGGATTATCGTCATGGTTAAAAACTGCCTGAAGGTCCTCCCGATAACCTCCGTTGTTCGGTCCGGTACTGATCACATGCCTCTTGCCGGAGAAAATGACCACGATTGATTTTTTATAATGATGGATGGCATCGCCATCCGGAAGTTTATAGATTTGCATTCTCATTCCACTAAAACAAGAAACCGAATCAGCGGAAGAAGATTTCCTGGTTCGGTTTCCTGTTATGATATATCATTTCTTTCTTAAACTACTTATTATATTTTCTTCCAAAACATGCTGAAGGTAGGATTATTTAATCACTCTATGGTCCAATATCCTACTCAAAAGGAATAACCGCTCCGTCGTATTTCTCATTGATAAACTTCTTGATTTCATCCGACTTGAGGACCTCAACCAGGGCTTTGATCTTATCGAGATTCTCATTGCCTTCCTTGACAGCGATAATATTCACGTAGGTCTTGGCGGCTTCAGAATCAGCAGCTTCAAAGGCAATGGCATCTTTTCCTGCGGAATATCCAGCCTCCAGGGCATAGTTTCCATTAATTACAGCAACAGCGAAGTCTTCCAGTGAATGAGGAATCTGGGCAGCTTCCAGCTCTCTGAATTCCAGTTTCTTCGGATTATCTGTGATGTCATTGACTGTCGCTTCGAACCCGGCATCTGCCTTCAATGTGATAATACCATTATCCTGAAGCAGCTTCAAAGCTCTGGCTTCATTGGTAGTATCGTTAGGCAGTGCAATGATATCTCCTTCTGCCAGTTCATCCAGTGACTTTTTCTTTCCCGGATAGATTCCCAGGGGCTCATAGTGGATATCGCCGGCATCGACAAGATGTGTGCCTTTCTCTGCGTTGAAACTATCCATATAGGGAACATGCTGGAAATAGTTGGCGTCGTACTCTCCACTTTCCACGTTCTCATTAGGCTGAACATAGTCATTGAATACCGTAACTTCCAGCTCATATCCTTTCTCCTTCAGGAGAGGTTTCGCCTCTTCAAGAATCTCAGAATGAGGTGTGGCGGAAGCTGCAACTGTAATCTTCTTGTCAGAATCTGAACTACTTCCACTTGCACCACATCCTGCCAGGGATGCCACTACAAAAGCAGATGCCATTACAACAGCCAGTAACCTTTTTTTCATTGATATCTCCTCCATCTTCATAAAAATTTTTTATTTTCTTTTATCCAGTTTCACAGAAAGGATCATCCCGATCATCTGCAGAATCTGGACAAGAACAACCAATAGTACAACCGTAACAATCATGATGTCGGTCTCATAACGATAATAACCGTAGCGGATGGCAATATCACCCAGGCCTCCGCCTCCGACCACACCGGCCATGGCGGAATATCCCAGGATAGTACCAAGAGCGATGGTCATCCCTACGATCAATGAGGTCCTGGCTTCCACCAGCAAGACCTTGAAAACAATGGTGGATGTTTTTGCTCCCATAGACCGGGCGGCTTCAATCACGCCTGGGTCCACCTCCCTCAAGGAAGACTCCACCAGTCTGGCAATAAAGGGAATGGCAGCCACAGTGAGAGGCACAATAGTGGCCGTAGCACCGGTACTGGTTCCCACAATCAGCCTGGTAAATGGAATAATAAGAATCAGCAAAATCAGAAAAGGAATACTTCTTCCAATATTCACAAAGACATCAAGAACCCGAAAGAGAACCGGGTTCGGTTTGATTCCATCCTTATCGGATATGGTCAGAAGAATTCCCAGGGGAAGACCGAACAGATAACCGAATAGTGTAGAAAAAAGTGTCATATACAGGGTTGTCAGGGTACCCATGACAATCATATTGGTTATTTCCGGACTAAACATCTCCTGTCACCTCCTCTACATCAAGCCCTCTCTCCTCTAAGTAAGAAATAATTGTCTTCTGGGCATCCGGGTCATC
>JBGVCE010000023.1:0-2859 GCA_045226235.1 Anaerobutyricum sp. | reverse complement strand
ACGACCATCTTTATATATAGGAGTCCCTGTAAAGACATACTTCTCCCCCTGGGTGAGGGAATTTCTGAGATATGGCATATTAAACCAACTTAAGAAAAGCTGTCCTCTCTGATCTGCAATCAGGCAGGTGCATATCTTTCTCTTTCCATGGCTGCGAAGATGAACCGGAGAAGAAATATCTGCATACACAGAGCATCGCACCCCTGGCTGGATGTCGCAGATATCGATAGGTTCTCCATAAGTCATGTAGCATCTGGGATAATGGTGAACCAGATCATCCGTGGTTTCAATATGAAGCCGTTTCAGTAGTTTTTCTGTTTTCTCACCGACTCCTTTTATGGATCTAACGCTCTCAGACACCTTTTCTTCCTTTCAATATTAAATATAATCTGATATGGAAAAAAGCCGGTTACAGGCCGGCTTTTTAGATTTTGCTATTATTTACTCTACGGAAAGCATGTAGTAATATACTGGCTGTCCTCCCATCTGAATCTCCACATCGAGATCAGGGAATGATTCTTCAATCATCTCTTCCAATGCATCTACATCTTCCTGGGCCATATCTCTTCCGTAATATACGGAAATCAGTTCGGATTCATCCTCATCTACCATAGCTTTAAGTAATTCGATGGTAGTGTCATTAATCTCTTTACCAACTGCCTGGATTCCATTATCATCAAGGCCCATGATATCTCCATCATGAATTACTTTGCCATCGATGGTGGTATCTCTGACTGCATAAGTCACCTGTCCGCTTGAAATTACAGAGATGGCCTCTTCCATAGCCTCAATATTCTCATCAACAGAAGCCTCTGGCATATAGGCAATCATCGCTGCGATACCCTGAGGAATCGTCTTCGTAGGCAGCACAACAATTCTCTTCTCTGTCACAAGTTCTCTGGCCTGCTCAGCAGCAAGAATGATATTTTTGTTATTCGGGAACACAAAAATGGTATCTGCATTAACACGGTCGATGGCGTTGATCACATCCTCCGTGCTGGGATTCATGGTCTGTCCTCCCTCAATCAGACAGTCGATGCCGAGACCCTTAAAGATCTCTGTCAGGCCTTCCCCAATGGAGACAGCGATAAAACCGACATCCTTTTTAGGATTAGCGGCCTCTTCTGCCTTTCTTGCTTCCTCTTCTTCTTTGATCTCCTGAGCTCTCTGCTCAGCAGCAACTCTTTCTGCATCCTTAATCAGCTTCTCACGATGCTCAAGGCGCATATTATCAATCTTCATGTTGGAAAGAGCACCATAGGTCAAAGCTTCCTCAAAGGCTCTACCGGGATGGTTGGTATGCACATGTACTTTACAGATATCTTCATCTGCCACACATACCAGAGAATCTCCGATACTTAAAAGGTATTTCTTGAAGTCCTTCTCCACCTGGGCTGACATGGGTTTGTCCAGCATGATGATAAACTCTGTACAATAACCAAACTTTATGTCTGCATCCGCGTCTTCCAGTTCCTTAGCAGAAAGGAGCGGGCTGCCTGATCCGGAATCCGGCAAAACGATATCTGTAACTTTTCCTGTGAGGGCATCCAGGCATCCCTGAAGTACCTCCATCAGTCCCTGGCCGCCGGAATCCACCACGCCTGCCTCCTTAAGAGGAGGAAGCATATCCGGGGTCTTAGCCAGCACTTCATAGCCATACTCTACAATCTCTATGCCATACTGAATCAGAGGAAGATCATCCTCTGCCAGCAATTCTTCCGCTCTCTGGGCAACACCCTTGGCAACAGTGAGGATGGTTCCTTCCTTAGGCATCATAACTGCTTTGTAAGCCGTCTCCACTGCTCTTGCAAAACCGGCTGCCAGATCTTCCTTCCCCAGCTCCTGTTTCTTGGAGATAGCCTTTGTAAAGCCACGGAATAACTGTGATAAAATTACGCCTGAATTACCGCGGGCTCCCCGAAGAGAACCGCTGCTGATTGCCTTACACAGAGATTCAATGGTAGGATCCGTGATCTTCTTCACTTCATTGGCGGCTGAGATGATGGTCATGGACATGTTAGTGCCTGTGTCACCATCCGGTACCGGAAAGACATTCAGCTCATTGATATAATCTTTCTGAGCATTGATCCGGTTGGCACCGGATAAAAAAGCCTTCTGAAACAATGCTGCATCTATACTATGGATTTCGTTCATGATTAGTCCTCCTTCATCAAAATCATCAGTCCACAATACGGACGCCTTCTACATAAACATTGACCTTCTCTACCGTCATCCCGGTGAAGGTTTCCAGACGATATTTAACATTTTCAATCAGGTTATGAGTCACTGCGGCAATGGACACTCCATATACTACGATAATGTGAAAATCTATCCTAATCTTATTATCTACGATATCAACATGGACCCCTTTGCTGATGTTATCTCTCTTCAAAAGACTTACCAGCCCGTCCTTCATATTAACAGAAGCCATACCGACAATCCCGAAACATTCAACAGCATTGATACCAGCATAGGTAGCGATTACTTCTTCATCGATTACAACATTGCCCAAATCTGTCTGCATCTGTCCTCTCATATCTATTCCTCCAGTTTTTTTGCTTATAGTATAACCTTTTTCCTGCAAAAAGAAAATAAAAATCTTACCTAAACAGTAATAAAACGAAAAAAGAGGGAATCACAGATTCCCTCACAATAATCGTCCGCATAATAATCTGCAGTGATCCTGAATGATCTTAAAAACTATGCACGTTCTACTTTGCCGGATCTTAAGCAAGCAGTACAAACATACATCTTCTTAGCAGCTCCGTTCACTTTCACCTTAACAGACTTAATGTTGGATTTCCACATCTTGTTAGATCTTCTATGTGAATGACTCACTTTGATTCCGAAATGAGCACC
>JBGVCE010000022.1:0-7954 GCA_045226235.1 Anaerobutyricum sp. | reverse complement strand
GCCACCCAGATCAGCCTGATAATGCCACACGTGCTGGGCAGGCATCTTCCGTTGGTTATCGGCCTGGGCGCCGTGCTGATTGGCATCATTTTCGATACCGACAGCTATTTTTATGGACTGCTGCCCATCTTGATCGGCATCGGACAGGCCTTTGGTACGGAACCTATGTCCATTGCTGTCGCCATGGTACTTTGCCGCATATCCGGCTGCTTTATCAGCCTTATGGAGCCTGCGACGCTTTTGGGTACAGGTCTTGCGGAGGTGGATATCAGGGATCACGTCAGAGCATGCTTCCCATATGTCTGGGCGTTTTCCTTTCTGTGCATACTGTTTGCCATCGCCATGGGAAAAACGACTTTTTAGCCCGTTATCCGTTTTTCCAAGGCAGGCTATAATTGGAGGAATGTATGTATGAATGAGAGTCTGGTCGGCATACTCGGTTTATTATGTATCGCCGCCATTGTCATAATCCTGCTGAAGGGCAGGACACAGCCCGCCATCACATTTATACTGTGCCCCACAGCGCTGGCTGTCATATTGATCATCGGAGGATGGTACAGTTTCGAGGATATCGCCTCCATGATCCGTTCAGGTTTTAGCAGCACCGGCCCCACTGCGGCCTTGTTTGTGTTCTCCATTTTGTTTTTTGGTATCATGAATGACACGGGAATGTTCGATGTCATCATCCGAAAGCTGATGGTAATGGTGGGGGACAGCGTGGTTGGCGTGGCAATGGTCACGGCTACCATCACACTGGTATGCCATCTGGACTGTAGTGGTTCTTCGACCTTCTGCATCCTGATTCCCGCTATGCTGCCGGTGTACAGGCGTATGCGCATGCGGGAGACAACACTGCTTCGCATCGGTATCGTGTGTATGGGTGCGATGAACCTGCTGCCCTGGTCCGGTGCAAGCCTGCGTACGGCTACGGTTCTGAGCATGGAGGGCAGTAAATTGTGGCATATGCTACTGCCTGTGCAGTTTTTTGCAATCGCCTTATCCCTTGGGCACGCTTTCCTGGCAGGTATACAGGAAAAGGCCAGGGGGGCGGGTGCCAAGGACAGTCCGACAAATGTCGGGGAAGGGGAGACACATGCGGAAGGAAAAGACGACAGCAAAGACCTGGCCCGGCCGAACCGGTTCCTTTTTAATGTTCTTCTAACCACCGCCGTGATCGCTATGCTGGCCTGGAACAGGTTTCCCGGTTATTATCCCACCATGCTGGGTACTGTCATCGCCCTCTTCGTAAATTACGGATTTAACGCCACATTTCACAGAAAGATCATCAACCGGCACGCAGCCCCGGCACTGACGATGTGCATAACCATGATGGGTGCGGCGGTTTTGATGGGAATAATGACATCCTCCATCGGCGCGGACGGCAAGGTGCTTCCTTCCAGTCTGATCGAATTGCCACCCGACGCCGTTCCTTCAGTGATGCGCTGTCTGGCCGGTTTGATTTCCGCTGCATTGCCTGCCGCACTGGGAAAGCATCTGCATCTGTTGCTCTGCGCGCTGGCTGTACCGCTGGCCTTGTCCTTTGATACAGACAGCTATTTCTACGGAATGCTGCCTGTTATGATTGGCATCGGACAGGCTTTCGGTCTGAATGCTTTATCCATTGGAATTACCATGCTGATCCTGCGATTAAGCGCCACCTTCATCTGTCCTATGACGGCAGCCTTGCTGCTGGCTACGGGTATGGCGGATGTAACGATCAGGAATCATATCAAGGCCAGCGCCTTCTATGTCTGGTGTTTCTCCTTTCTGTGCCTGTTGTTCGCCATTTTTATTGGACTTGTTCCATTTTAAGAAGCATTACCTGGACTAAAACTAAGCCATTTTACTCTTGACTCTACCATTGTGGTAGGCCTTATAGTAATGACGAGCTCAATTAGAACACTCCATGGAGCTAAATAAGCGAGCGCTCGTTCTCTACACCAAGAGAACGAGCGTTTATTTAATGTAGAAATAAATCTGAGGGCAGGTGTTTTTGAACTGAATCAGATTAAGAAAAGAGAGAAACACAAAGGGTATTAAGACAGAAAGGAGAAGGTTGTTCTTCTTTTTGTAAAGAGGTATAATATCATAAAAAGATAAGGATAAAGATATATGAAACTGATCGATACTTTTCCAACAAATAGCATAAACGGTCTGGAATACCGCATAGGCCGGGTTTTTCCTTTCGGGGCGACCATAACAGATAATGGAGTGAATTTCAGTATTTATTCCAAAGAGGCAACAGGATGTACGCTTGTTCTCTACCATCATGGCCAGAAGGAACCTTTTGTAGAGATACCTTTTCCCGAAGAATTCAGGATTGGCAACGTCTACGCAATGATGGTTTTCGGACTGAACATTGATACAACGGAATACGGATACCGGTTTGACGGCAAGTATGAGCCGGAGAAGGGAATTTATTTTGACAACTCCCGCGTTCTGCTGGATCCTTATGCCAAATCTGTATCAGGAAGAACGGTTTGGGGAAAAACCCCGGATTTGAATAATCCATTTCAGCACAGAGGGCAGATCATCCGGGAGGACTATGATTGGGAGGGAGACAGGCCGCTTGAAATCAATGAGAATGATCTGGTGATTTATGAGCTTCATGTGCGTTCCTATACCAATCATCCTGAAAGCGGAGTTCGATACAGAGGAACCTTCGCCGGTATCATCGAGAAGATTCCCTATCTGAAGGAGCTGGGAATCAACTGTGTGGAGCTCATGCCGATCTTTGAGTTCGATGAGTTTCAGTATGCCGGAAATGATACCGGAAAACAATTATTCAACTACTGGGGTTATTCTACCGTATGTTTTTTCGCCCCAAAGGCGGGCTATGCAGCATCTGCACCTTTTGGAATGGAGGCGGACGAGCTGAAAAATATGGTAAAGAAACTCCACCAGAACGGTATAGAGGTAATTCTGGACGTGGTATTTAATCATACAGCAGAGGGAAATGAGTACGGGCCTTTTATCTCCTACAAAGGGATTGATAACCGTACCTATTACCTGCTGACACCGGATGGGTATTACTATAATTTCAGTGGATGCGGTAATACCATGAATTGCAATAATCCGGTTGTGAGAAATACAGTGCTGGACTGTCTGAGATATTGGGTGGTAGCATATCATATCGATGGTTTTCGTTTTGATCTGGCGTCTATTCTGTCAAGAGATGAGAATGGTGTTCCCATGGTTCATCCGCCTTTACTTGATATTATTGCAAATGATGTGGTACTTGGGAAAAGCTTCCTGATCGCAGAGGCCTGGGATGCAGGCGGTTTGTATCAGGTGGGAAGCTTTCCTGCCTTTGGACGATGGTCTGAATGGAACGGCAAATATCGCGACTGCCTTCGGAAATTCATCAAGGGTGAAGGATATTGCGCACCGGAACTGGTAAGACGTATACGGGGCTCTGATGACCTGTATGGCTTCAGGGGACCAAAGGCATCGGTGAATTTTGTTACATGTCATGATGGCTTTACCTTATATGATCTTGTTTCTTACAATGAGAAACATAATGAGGCCAACGGGGAGGAGAATCGTGACGGTTGTAATGATAACGACAGCTGGAATTGCGGAGTTGAAGGTGAGACGGATGATGTCGAAGTCAACGATCTGAGATTTCGGCAGATGAAGAATATGCTCACAATTCTCCTTACAAGCCGGGGTATCCCCATGCTTCTTTCCGGAGATGAATTTGCCAATACCCAGTGGGGTAACAATAACGCTTATTGCCAGGATAATGAAATATCATGGTTAGACTGGAGCTTTTTGAAAAAGAATAAGGAACTCTACGATTATGTAAGGAGCCTGATTGCATTCCGAAAAGCCCATCCTGTCCTGAGGGCAAACTCTTTTGAATTCGCCCATAACGGGACCGGCTATCCCGAGCTTTCTTTTCATTCCCTGATTCCCTGGGAGTTTGAAGAAAATGCAGACACTCTTACCTTTGCCTATCTGTATGCAGAGGATCACAATAAATATAAAACGGAGTCTGATTCCTTCATCTATGTTGCGGTAAATGCACACTGGGAAGAGCACAGGTTTACTCTTCCTGTCCTGCCGGAGGGTTTTCAGTGGAGGCTTGCTTTTGAAGCATATGGTTTGTGTTCTGAACCAGGAGCAGCAGAGACTCATGATAATCAGACCGGCATTAATCTTGGACCACGTACCACGGCTGTTTTGATTGGCCATCCATAAAATACCTATAAATGGATATCTGTTGCCTGAAAGGAGAATAGAATATGTATCGGCTGGTAGCGACGGATCTTGACGGTACTCTGTTAAGATCGGACAAAACAATTTCAAAGGAGATGGAAGAAGTACTTTCTTCCTTATATGATAAAGGTGTCATATTCGTACCAACCACCGGCAGGGCTCACAAAGAACTGCCAAAACCGGTGAGGGGGATTGCACATTTAAGGTATGCGATCACCTGCAACGGGGGTGGTGTGTACGATTTTGAAGAACAGCGTTATATCTACAATTTTACCATTGATAAGGAACTGGCTGAGAGGGTATTAAAATTCAGTGAGTCCCTGCCTGTCTACCCCTCCTTTGTCTGTGATGGAAACCGGTACGTTCTTACGGAAGCAGATGGAAAGATTGCGGATTATGTTTTAAGGAGAGCAGCAGCCGGAGTTCTTGACCTTGCGCAGACCAGCAGCAATCTTTTTGATACCTTAAAGGAAATGACCTCCGGGCTTCAGAAGATTTTTCTCTACTCAAAAGACGATGATCTGACACCGGATATTATCTCAAGATTGAAAGATGAGTTTCCTGAGCTTTTTGTTACGACCTCCGGACCGATTTTTATAGAGATTAATGCTTCCGGAATTGACAAGGGAAAGACCCTGAAGCTCCTCTGCGAACATCTGGATATTCCGATAGAAGAGAGTATTGCCTTTGGTGACGCGTCAAATGATCTGGCTATGTTGAAGGCTGCAGGATGTGCTGTGGTGCCAGAAAACGGAACCGATGAGGCAAAGGCACTGGCGGACCTAGTCTGCGAAAGCTGCGATGATGACGGGGTGAGAAAAGCTTTGATGAGGCTAGAGGAAGAGGGGAAAATACAATGAGAAGATTAATAGCCCTGATGCTTGTATGTGTGATGGTGACAGGATTAGCTGCCTGTAACAAGGCCAATGAAAAAGAGTCGGGGGCCCAGGCTGAATCTAGTACTACTGCGAGTATTGAAGCCACAAACGAGGCACCCATTACACAGAACCCGGAAGGCAATCAGGACTTAAGAAGTACTGCTCAAGGGTATGTAGGAAAGAACTGTCCTGAACTTGTTGAGGCTATAGGGGATTGTATAAGTATGCATCCTGTAGCGGATCCTGATGATAACGGGTTATACCATGGTTATCTGCATTATGATGATTTTGAAGTGGAATTTGAGTCAGCCGATGAAAAATACCTGGAATCAGGGGATTTATCAGGCTGTACCGTGACAGCTATCGTTGATACCATGTTTGACGAGTAAAGGCTGGTTCTTATTATATTTTCAAGTGGTCTCTGGAAATCAGGGGCCACTTTTTATCATTGATTTACCTTGCCGGATATGGAGAAAGCTGGCAAATTATGGTATGATATATAGAAATAGTTGCATATCATAACATGAAGTAAGGGAAGAATGATGAGACTGAAAAATATATTGATTGTTGTGAAAGACATTGAGCGATCCAGAAGGTTTTACCAGGATCTCTTTGGCCTTGAGATGATTCTGGATAATGACGGGAACATGATTCTGACGGAAGGCCTTGTTCTCCAGGAAGAAAAGTACTGGGTTGAGTTCCTTGGAAAAGAGATCATTCCTGAAAACAACTCCTGTGAACTGTATTTTGAGGAGGCTGACCTGGAAGGATTTATAGAAAAACTGGAGGAATACTATCCGGAGGTAAAGTATGTGAACAGGCTTATGACTCACAGCTGGGGACAGAAAGTGATACGTTTTTATGATCCGGATGGAAATCTTATAGAAGTGGGGACACCGGTATAAGCAATCTATGTGTAAAGGTGTTTTTTTCAAGGAGGGATGTGAAATATGAGAGAAATGATTCGAATAAAAATGAACCGGGGGAATGAGGATTATCTGGCCACTTCTTCGGCGGACTTAAGGTTTAAGACCTCCACGGAGGGACAGCATCCCTATGCCATCGTAATCTGTTGCTCTGACTCCAGAGTTGTTCCGGAGAAGATCTTCTCTGCGGATATCGGTGATCTCTTTGTCATTCGTGTGGCAGGGAATGTGCTGGACAACCATCAGCTAGGTAGTATCGAGTATGCTGCCTCCCATCTGGACTGCGGGCAGATCATCGTCCTTGGACATACCGGATGCGGAGCTGTGGATGCGGCCTTAAAGGGACACAGTGACGGTTTTATCCGCTTCATAATCAAAGATATACAGGAAGCCATCGGGGAAGAAAAAGATCCTTATCAGGCTTGCAGACTTAATGTGCTTCATGCCATGGGCAGGCTGGAGGAGGAATTTGCCCTGCATCCGGAGATTTCGGGGATAGATATCTCCGGGGGAATCTATGATATCAGCTCCGGTAAGGTGGAGTGGCTATAAAAGGAGGATAAAAGATGAACGAATTATTTACAAGAATCAGTGTGAGAAAATATACAGATCAGCCGGTAGAGCTGGAGAAGATTCAAACAATTCTTAAAGCAGCCATGCAGGCTCCATCCGCCGGTGATCAGCAACCCTGGGAATTCTATGTTGTTACCGATCCCAAGGTGATTGCCGGTCTCGCAAAAACCAGTCCTTATGCCGGATGCGCTGCCGGTGCGGGAACAGTAATTGTTCCCTGTTATCGTACGGAAGGAATCTTCTTCCCGGACTATGCCCAGATTGATCTGGCAATTGCCTGCGAAAACCTGTGGGTTGAGACAACCGCTCTGGGTCTGGGGACAGTAATGCTTGGAGTGGCCCCTCTTGCAGACCGAATGGAAGCTGTTGCAGAAGTGCTGAATATGCCGGAAAACCTGAAACCATTTGCTTTATTCCCCATCGGATATCCGGCAGAGTCCAGGCCTCAGAGGGACCGTTTTGACACAGCCAGAATTCATTATATGTAGATAATCTAAGCTGTTATGATATATATGCGAAAAAACTTTTGGAGGAATTAGAAATATGAAAAGAAGTGAAGTGCCTCTTAATCAAACCTGGGATCTGGGGCTGATCTACCCAAACCCTCAGGATGCCTGGAGGGATGCAGAGGAGTTAAAGAAACTGGCTGATAAAGTAGAGGAAGAGTATAAGGGAAAGCTGTCAGATGCAGGTACAATTCTGGACTGCCTTCATATGTATGAAAAAATGAATGAGATAGCGGTCAAGGTCTCTCATTATTTTGAACTGGATATGGATACGGATTTTACCAACTCTGAAAAGGTGACCAACGCGAATAAGGCAGAAAGCATCCTGACAGATTGCATGACAAAAACAAGCTTCATTGAGAGTGAAATCGTGGAAGCAGATGGTAATGTATTAGAAGAAGCCATCAGAGAGGGGGGCTCCGTTTCCGCATTTCTGAAAAAACTGCTGAGAAGAAAGCCTCATATACTGAAACCTGAGACAGAAAAAGTGCTTGCCGCCCTTGGAGAGTTTATGGAGACTCCTTATCAGGTATATCTTCAGGCGAAGCTGTCCGATATACGTTTTGACAGTTTTACGATAAATGGCAAGGAATACCCTTTAAGCTATTCTTTGTTCGAGGACCGGTATGAATACGAGAATGACACCGAGATCCGGCGTGCTGCATTCAGGAACTTCTCCGACAGGATAAAGCAGTACGAGAATGTGACTGCAACGGCTTATAACGCCCATGTGTGCAGGGATAAAAGAATGGCTGAGATCAGGGGATTTAAGGATGTATTTGAATATCTTCTTTTCGAGGAGGAAGTTCCCAGAGAACTCTATGACAGACAGATCGATGTCATCATGGAT
>JBGVCE010000021.1:0-3599 GCA_045226235.1 Anaerobutyricum sp. | reverse complement strand
CTACATCTATGAAAATGAGATGAGCACCGGAAGATACCGGGAGATCTGGGGGACCTCCGGAAATGGGAAGGTTGCGTCCAGCATTCTGGCTCTGAGCAATCTGAATGGCTTTGATATCGCGGTTCTGCTGTTTTTTTCTGTTCTGCTGATGATTCTTTATTTCGTTCTCTTCTCCCATGGATTCGTGGTTTATGTCCGTGAGATCATCCAGGGTATTGAAAAGATGAAAAACGGAAATTTTACGGAGGAGATCCCTGTCCGCGGCAATGATGAGTTTTCTGAGATCGCAGACTCCATCAATGAGATGCGCCGCAATCTGGGGGAGACCCTGGCCCAGCAGAAGATGGTGGAACAGACCAAGGATGAACTGGTGACCAATGTGGCCCATGATCTGCGGACTCCGCTGACTTCCATTCTCGGGTATCTAGACCTGCTTCAGCAGAAAGACACCCTGACAGAAGAACAGCAGCAGAAATACCTTGGGATCGTCACCACCAAAGCAAGGCAGCTGGAGACCCTGATCAAAGATCTCTTTGACTACACCCGCTATGATAAAGATAAGGTGAAGATCAAAAAAGAAGTGTTGGATCTTAATCTCTTCATGCCCCAGCTGGTGGATGAATTCTACCCCAGTTTTATGGAGAACCACCTGAACTGCGTCACTCATTTTTGTGAGGGCCCTCTGAACATAGAAGGAAACGGAGAACTGCTGGCCAGAGCCATCGGAAATCTGATGTCCAATGCCATCAAATACGGGGCAGATGGAAAGCTCCTGGAGGTATACACGGGCCGGCTGTCAGATTATGCCTTCGTGGCGATTGTCAACTATGGCCGGGTTATTCCTTCGGAAGACCTGGAGAAAATATTTGATAAATTTTACCGTGTGGAGAATTCAAGGTCCTTGAAGACCGGCGGCACCGGTCTTGGTCTGACCATAGCAAAGAACATCGTTACACTGCACGATGGTAATATATGGGCTATGAGCGGGGATAACGGTACCAGATTCCAGATGGAGATTCCCCTGGTTAATCCGCTGTCATAGTCTCTGCAGTAAGAGACATATTTTTGGAGTAAGGTATGCTGAATGAACTATTTCGTACCTATAAAAAGATAATATTTGTCGTGTTGCTTCTCTTATGTGCCATCGTCTTCTGGTTTTTCGGCTGCCATCGTCAGCCAAATAAGGAGACAGACACCGTATCCTGGGAGAAGAAAACATTTGAGAACGGCGGTTATGGCTATACTTTCCGGATCAACGACCTGGAAGGGGATGTGGTTTTCGGAATCAAAGGATATACCGTTAAGGATAAAAATATCCCTATCCTGGTTGGACTTACTTCCCCGGCAAGAGATTTTTCCGGCCTGGTAAATGTCACTGTGCCAGGGACCAACGGCACGGGAATCTGCTATCAATCAGCCATCCAATGTATTAAGGGGGAACGTTCCGAACTGAATCTGTCCATACCACAGCTGGGCAATGCTGCTTATTTTTGTTTCGAGATTCTGGATCAGTTTGGAAATACCCTGCTCTCCAAGATGGAAATCCCAGCCTACTCAGAATGGGTTGATCCTGAATCTGAGATCGGCTCTCAGATCTGCCTTGGTCTTCTTTCTGACCAGTTTTCCACTTTTTCCTTTCTGGATGGAACCCTGATTGATACAGGCTATGAAGAAGTAAGGCTGAGACTGATCCCACTGGATGAGAACAGCTTTCCTTCCACCAAGGATTCCATCGGTATCCTGTCAGGTATCCTGGTGGACGATTACTCCCTGGGCAGACTGGGAGAGAGTCAGAGGACAGTTCTTAGGAGCTGGTTAAGTCAGGGGGGAAACCTGATTATCGCCACAGGAGAAGAGGGAGAGAAAAACCTGTCCGATTTCGAGAAAGAGCTAAAGATGAGATCGGGAGATGTGGACACTGAAAGATTATATTTTGATTCTTCCGGAGATTTCACCGGAGAGCTAAGTCTCTATATCAATCATCTGCTCTTTGATAATAATGCGGGGTGGAGGACGGTCCGCTGGTCTGACCCGGATTCTCTCTATGAAAGGAGTTACGGGGCGGGATTCGTGTATGCTCTTCGCTTCAGTTTTACGGATGAATCAATCCTGCAATGGAACCATCTGGATGAGATGACTCAATCCCTCATGAAGCAGGTTTTCCGTTCGGTCTTTGAGGAGAATGCAGATGAAGAAAATCTGATCTGGACCATAGAGATGGCTCTGCATGATTTTAACAGTTCTCAGACACCGAATGTATTTTATTACGGATTATTCTTCCTGGTCTATCTTATCACCTTAACATTTATTGCCTACTATATGCTCAACCGCATGCGGAGGAGAGAGTACATATGGGGAGTGGTTCCCCTGACGGCGATTTTGTTCAGCTTAAGCCTTATCTTTCGCTCCCGGACTACACCCTCCCAGGTGCAGAGTTCCTTCTCCTCCATCCGGGTTGTGGATGACAGAGACAGCAGTAATGATCTCTATTTCCTATACCAGAATGAGGAAGGGGAGAGCATGAATGTCAGTCTTATTTCTTCCGTTGACAAGGTGCTGCCTATCGATTTTGACTATGCCCAGGAGGCGGCAGACTATACCCAGCTGACCATGATACAGAAGGATTACAGCATCCTGGACGCCATAAAGGGGTATGATATCTCCTTTTCCGAGGCAACACCGGGAACGATCCGTATGCTGCAGATGACGGAAAATAAGATCATGAATTACGGGGAGAAGACAAA
Organism: Anaerobutyricum sp.; assembly: GCA_045226235.1. Classification (GTDB taxonomy): domain Bacteria; phylum Bacillota; class Clostridia; order Lachnospirales; family Lachnospiraceae; genus Anaerobutyricum. Next base: position 855 of record JBGVCE010000021.1, on the reverse strand, counting down.
CATATTCTCCGTCAACATCCGGGGAGATCACACGGCATTTTCCGGGGAGATTACCAATCAGTCGGATAAAACATTTGATAAGATTCTGATTCTCAGGGGAAATGAATACTGGATCAGTCAGGATATGAAACCCGGAGAAACGGTTGATGTCTCCGCAGATAAGGTGAAGGCATGGTCTCCATCTGACGAGGACACGATCCTGTCCCGGGAAGATGACAGCATCGTTACGCAGGATCTCCTGAGTTATGTTTTATACCGGTATACAAAGAACAACACGGACCTGGGTGATCTGGTTGTCATCGGTCTTGCCCTTGATGACAATTACCAGCTGCTGAGGACCAGGAATATCTCCCTGGGCAATCAGGTGTCCATCTATGCATGCCACAATAATATCGGGAATCCGGAAACTGCGGATTGCCAGGTGGATATCAACAGAGAATCCCTTAAAAGTTATGAAGATTACGATGAACTTTCCGCCCAGATCTCCGAGAACGAAGAGATGGAGGTTGAGTACCAGTTTGATTCCAGTAAGCTGGTCTGGGCTATGGCTAGAAACCATGATGATTTCAAGGGGAAGATCTACGCTTATAATTATGAGACAAAAGAGAAGGACCGGATCCTGGCGAAACAGGATGATGTCATGCATCTGTCGGATCTGGAACCATACCTTTCAGATATGAATGTTATGAAGATTACATACGAACAGGCGAAAAATGAGGAGGAGTACAATCTTCCGATTCTATCCGCCTGGCTGAAAAAAACTGCCCATTAGAAGTAGAGGAAAGGGATTCTATGCTGGAATTTCAGAATGTAAGCATCTATCGGAAAAAAAGAAAAATAGTAGATAATTTCAAT
>JBGVCE010000020.1:0-2074 GCA_045226235.1 Anaerobutyricum sp. | reverse complement strand
ATAGAATTTCTTGCTCAGAAGATCCACATCCTGATCCCCGTTTAACATGGCGGTCCTGACAGCCTCACGGAAAGGAATCTCATCCACAAGATTGCCGATCTCCCCTTCCTTGACATCATAGACTCCGGTCTTCTCATTATAAACCAGGCTGGGATTCTCAGAAGCCCTTGGCTTGGAGGGGTTCATACATTTAAGGGATTGCACTGCCTTGATCAGAGACTTATCTTCCAACTTGGTTTCCATGACCTGAAAACTGTTGCTTGCATTCAGGTTCATGAACCAACGGTCATAATCCTGACCCGCTAGAAGTCGTGCCAGATCCTCACTGTTCTTATAAGAAAGCCCCACATCTTTGGCTCCCACCGTCAGATCTCCGTCCTCGGAGTGCACGGTGAGCTTATATGTGGACAGATAATCCGATACCGTATCAAAAGCAGCTTCCTGGTTCTTTAATCCACAGTCAACCCCGTTTATCTTCGTGTGAGGGAAAAAATGTCCCTGGAAAAAAAACCGGCCTCCCAGGTAAGTACCCAGAACAAGCAGGCACAGTACTCCCAGCACCCCAAGACGCCTGTTCCTTCTTCTCTTCTTCGCTTTATCACTTCTTCTGCTTCTGCGTTTCCGCTCTGTTGTCTGTTCTTCCATTTCAGGATTCTGTGTCTCCATATACGGCCACTACCTCCATCTGATATGATTCATTTTCAGAATTTTTGTCTGAAAATGTATGTTGTAAAATGGTATGGGAAAAAGACCCTAACAGATATAATATAACGAATCATTTTGAAACGCAAGGAAATATATGTTATACTCGTGAAAAGTATGATATTAAAAGAGATTTTATCTTATTTTCGGGAAAGGAGAAGAAAATGAAACTGAAAAAACCAACGGGAAAACTACCTTGGAAGTACCTGGCAGGCATTATAGTGGTCCTGGTACTTGCCCTCTACTATTATATAGCCCTGCCGGCCATCAATATCCATAGCACCGGCCTGTGGAAATTCATCTTCGGGGTCCTGCTTATCGCCTTTATCCTACTGCTTATGCCTCATGTGGAGGCAACGGGGGACCGCAAAAGACCCTTCACACTGCATCTGTTACAAAAAAGCATGTTGTTTAAGGTCCTGGCGACTTCTCTGGTTTTGGTGGCAGCCATCTATCTCATCGGCTCCCTCCTGTCCTCCCCGGTCTTGAATGCCAGGAAATACCAGCAGCTTATGAAGGTGGAAACCGGAGAGTTTTCAGAGGATATCACCCAGATCTCCTATGATCAGATACCCCTTCTGGACAGTGATTCCGCTGCCATCCTTGCCAGACGCAAGATGGGCAGTCTGGTGGATCTGGCTTCTCAGTTTGAAGTCAGCGACCTTCATAATCAGATTAATTACAAGGGGAATCCGGTCCGTATCACTCCCCTGCGTTATGCGAGTCTGATCAAATGGTTCACCAATTATAAAAATGGTATATCCGCCTTTATCAAAATTGACATGGCCAGTCAGAAGACCGAGCTGATCCGTCTGAAAGAAGGAATGAAATATACCCTCTATGACCATTTTGGAAGAAATCTGAACAGGCATCTGCGTTTCCGCTACCCCACCTACATTTTTAACGACATCAGTTTTGAACTGGATGAGGAAGGGACTCCATACTGGGTCTGCAGTGTTGCCAAATATAACATCGGCCTCTTTGGAGGGCAGACCGTTGGACATGTGGTTCTTTGTAATGCAATAACCGGCGAATGTAAAGATTACAAGACCGAAGATACACCCAACTGGGTGGATCGTGTCTACCCTGCTCCTCTGCTTATCAATCTCTATGACTATTATGGCACCTTAAAACATGGCTACTTCAACAGTATCCTTGGCCAGAGGGACTGTCTCTCCACCACCAATGGCTATAACTATCTGGCCATCAATGACGATGTGTGGGTTTATACCGGTGTGACATCCATCACTGCCGACCAGTCCAACGTGGGCTTCGTGCTGATGAATCAGCGGACCATGGAGACGAAATATTATGAGATTGAGGGAGCTATCGAGGACTCCGCCATGGGTTCCGCAGAAGGAAAGGTACAAAA
>JBGVCE010000019.1:0-2299 GCA_045226235.1 Anaerobutyricum sp. | reverse complement strand
ATCTTATCTTTTTCATTTTTTACTCCTTTTCCTTAAAAAGAATACCAACAATACACAGGCTATCACAACCCCACAGCCCACATAGACGAGAGGGTTCGTGGAATGGGATGACGCCAGTGGAGTAATCTCATCAGAATGAAAGGTTAAAGTGTAATCAATCTCGTGGGGTGTACTCATGGCTGTGGTATCTGCCACTACTTCCATGGGCTCATCGTAAACATAAACCGGTATCTGAAAGGTAGAATTCCCTTCCTTATTAACCGGGAGATATTTCTCCCCGTTTACCAGCATATAATCATAGTGTGAGCTGCTCCATTCCAGGGTAGCAGTACCTTGCTGATCTTTTACGGTAAGTGTAGCCGGAGATTGGACGGATGCTTTTCCGGTTCCCCCCTCCATCTCCACGGTGATCGTGTACTCTCCGTCTTCCAGTTCCAACGTAGCTATCTCAGTGTAGATTTCTTCCATTTTATTTCCCCCGTTTCTTTACTGACAATACAAATCGATTATATCACATCTATATAATCTGAATAGTTTTTTGTTCCTCCAAAGATGATATATCAGTGAAGAGAATATGGTTTGTAAATATCGACACATATCATGGTAATATTATTCCCATTTCTTCTTTTTTATTATATTTTTCAGACATAAAAAAGAAATTCAATATACAATTGAATCTTTATTGATTCCTGCCAACCAGCACCTCTCAGAAAATTCTCCTTTTTGTGCAGTATTTTACAAGTTTTCGTCTAGTATATTTCACATGATTTTTCGAAATAAGATTTACAATTATAGGGTGCCAAACACATATGTATAATTTCGTACTAAGAGGAGGTTTTCAAGAAATTATGAAGAAGAAATTTTTAGCTTTGGCTCTTGCAACCGTACTTACATGTGCTATGATCAGCGGTTGTGGAAGTAAACCGGCAACAACATCTGAGGATACCACCGCAGCTGAAGCTGCTACAGAAGCCGTGAACGATGATCAGGCTGCTGCCGATAAGGTAGCTGCTCTTATCGATGCGATCTATGTTCAGGAATGGACAGAGCAGACTGAAGCTCAGTGTGCAGAAGCTAAGGCTGCATGGGATGCACTGACAGATGCTCAGAAAGAGATGGTAGAAGGCGAAGAAGCAGATCCAGGCTACTTCGGAGATGATACCGGTGACGCTTCCAAGGATGATCCGTTAAATGGTGATGATATCGGAGAAAATGAGATCCTTGTAGTTAGCTTTGGTACATCCTTCAACGACAGCCGTGTTGCTACCATCAAGGCTGTTGAGGATAAGATCCAGGCAGCTTTCCCGGACTGGTCCGTAAGAAGAGCTTTCACAGCTCAGATCATCATTAACCACATCATGGCCAGAGACGGCGAGAAGATCGACAATGTTCAGCAGGCTCTTGACCGTGCTGTTGCTAACGGAGTTAAGAATCTGGTTGTTCAGCCTACCCATCTGATGCATGGTGCTGAGTACGATGAGCTGGTTGGTGTTCTGGATGGATACAAAGACAAGATTGCTTCCATCGAAATCGCAGAGCCGTTACTTGGTGAAGTTGGCGAGGATGCAACTGTGATCAACGATGATAAGAAAGCAGTTGCTGAAGCAGTTACAGCTGCTGCAGTAGAAGCCGCAGGATTTGAAAGTCTTGATGCTGCTAAGGCAGACGGCACAGCATTCGTATTTATGGGACATGGTACATCCCATACTGCAAATGTTTCCTATAGCCAGATGATTACACAGATGGCTGATTTAGGCTATGATAACGTATTCATCGGCACTGTTGAAGGTGAGCCGGAAGAGACAGAAGTTAACGCAGTTATCGCAAAAGTAAAAGAAGCAGGCTATAAGAAAGTTATCCTTCGTCCTCTGATGGTTGTTGCCGGAGATCATGCCAACAATGATATGGCTGGCGATGATCCTGACAGCTGGAAGAGCTTATTTACAGCTGACGGTTCCTTCGAAAGCATTGACTGCCAGATTGCAGGTCTTGGAGAGATCCCATCTGTTCAGGATATGTATGTAGCTCATACAGGCGCTGTTGTTAACAAATAAAGCAACATTTACGCGGTTCATTCCCATACTGGGAATGGACCGCCATTTTCTAATGAATGGAGTTCGGATGAAGGACATGAAAAAAAGACTTTTTGTATTATTATGTTTATTCTCATTGATTGGTTCCCTGATGGCAGGATGTGGAAAGAATGAGGCAGGTGCAGACAAGAAAAACGCACTTCCAGATGGTCAGTATGATGTGGATTTTAACACGGACAGTTCTATGTTTCATGTCAACGAAGCAT
>JBGVCE010000018.1:0-5062 GCA_045226235.1 Anaerobutyricum sp. | reverse complement strand
CTGGCCACAAATGCGGTCATTTCTTCTGGTTTCAGAGGATGATTGGAAATCTTTGCGAGATCGTAGATCTGCTGGCAGATCATCTCTGTGTTCTCATTTTCCGGATTATCCATGACATACTGTACCAGGTTGTTGTTGACATTTAAAACTAGGGTTTCGCCCTGAGCTCCCATGCCGGTAAGGCTTCTGTCCATACCGTACATTTCCATCATCTCAGCCATACGTCTGGTCTGTTCCTGAACTGTGATCATGGAGGTGATCTCCGGATTTTTCAGCTTCTCAGCTTTGATGATCAGATGCTCTTCCCCGGTTGCTTTCTTAAAAATATCGGCAAGCTTGTCTGTGATGGCCTTGGAATCTTCCTCAGAGAGGTCTTCTTTCAGAGTCTCAGTCAGATCGGAATCGATACGCAGGAACTGAACATCCTGATTCCTTCGCTCAAGGTAGGTGATGAAAGTGTTGTCAATCAGTTCGGTAAGATAGACAGCATCGATACCCTGTTCCTTAAATATGTTCATATACTGAGACTGGTTCAGCTCATCAGAGATATAGAATACCTTATTCTCATTCGTTTCCTTGGCAGCTTCCAGATATTCCGGAAGGGTGATATATTTTCCTTCCATATTTTTGAAGATGATGTAATCCTGCATCCTATCGCTGAATTTATCGTCGCGGATGCATCCGAATTTGATAAACGGTGAGATATCATCCCAGTATTTCTCATAGGATTCCCGGTCTGTCTTACACATGCCGGATAATTTTTCTGCTACCTTTTTGGTAATATAGTCCGCGATCTTCTTTACAAAACCGTCATTCTGCAGTGCACTTCTGGATACGTTCAGAGGCAGATCCGGACAGTCGATACATCCCTTTAATAAAAGAAGGTATTCCGGGATAACTTCCTTAATATTGTCCGCGATGAAAACCTGATTGTTATACAACTTGATGGTTCCCTCTATAGTATCATACTGGGTGTTGATTTTGGGGAAGTACAGGATACCCTTCAGATTAAAGGGGTAATCCATATTCAGGTGGATCCAGAACAAGGGCTCCTTAAAATCATGGAATACATTGCGGTAGAATTCTTTATATTCCTCTTCTGTACAGTCATTGGGGTGTTTTGCCCAAAGAGGAGTTGTCTGGTTAATAGGCTCCGGACCTTTCTCTTCCTCCTCCTCATCTTCCAAAGTAACATCCCCGTTTTCGTCTTTCTCCTCTTCGGATGGTTCCATATCAATGATGTCTTCTTTTTCTTCCGGCTCCTCAGCGTCCTCATTTTCAAAATAGATTGGTACCGGCATGAAGGAACAGTATTTTTCCAGAACTTCTCTGCAGCGGTATTCATTGGAGAATTCAAAACTGTCATCGTTGAGATACAGGGTAACCGTCGTACCTCTTTCGTCTTTGTCTCCCTCACTCATATCGAACTCTGTTCCGCCGTCACATTCCCAGTGGACCGGAACAGCATCTTCTTTATATGATAAGGAATCAATGGTAACACGGTCCGCAACCATGTATGCAGAGTAGAAACCAAGACCAAAATGACCGATGATCTGGTCTTCATTTGTCTTGTCTTTATACTGGGCCATGAATGCTTCAGCACCGGAAAATGCGATCTGATTGATATATTCATCCACTTCCTCTTCTGTCATTCCGATACCGTTATCGATAAACTGTATGGTCTTATCTTCAGGACTGACGATAACCTTTACCATATATTCTTCGTCATCCGGTTTTTCAAATTCACCGATCATCTCCAGTTTTTTTAATTTAGTCACGGCATCACAGCCATTGCTCACCAATTCTCTCACGAAGATATCGTGATCAGAATAGAGCCATTTTTTAATAATAGGAAATATATTTTCACTGTTGATGGATAGATTTCCTCTTTTTGCCATATAGATTACTTCCTTTCTTGATGGATTGTCTTTGTACCAATACTAACCCCGACCGGATAGAATGTCAAGAGAAAATTAGCACTCAATTTATAGGAGTGCTAACAAAAAGTGGCTGTTTTTTTGGCTCAGGGTTTGACAAATAAAAAAAAAGAGCATACAATCTACTATTAAAAGGAAAAATGCAGGCAAACTTTAGAATATAGAGAAAGGATTGATAGATATGACAAAGATTGATATCATTTCCGGCTTTCTTGGAGCCGGTAAGACAACACTGATTAAAAAACTGATTGAAGAAGCTTTTGCAGACGAGCAGGTCGTTCTAATTGAGAACGAATTTGGTGAGATCGGAATCGACAGTGGTTTCCTGAAGGAATCCGGCATCCAGATCAATGAGATGAATTCCGGATGCATCTGCTGTTCTTTGGTAGGGGATTTCAAGACAGCTTTGGGCGAGGTTCTTGATCAGTTTCATCCGGACCGCATCGTGATCGAACCCTCTGGTGTCGGAAAACTTTCTGACGTCATGAGTGCTGTAAGCAATGTGGTTTCTGAGGATGTGGTTCTTAATTCCCATGTCACAGTATCCGATGCCAAACGTGCCAAAACATACATCAAGAATTTTGGTGAGTTTTATAAGAATCAGATTGAGTATGCCAGTGCCATCATCTTATCCCGCACCCAGGATATGAAAGAAGACAAGCTGGAAAAGACCATCGAACTGCTCCGTGATCTGAATGATAAATCCCCGATCGTTACAACCCCCTGGGATCAGCTTACAGGGAAACAGCTGCTGGAGGTTATTGAGGGAAAGAATTCTTTTGAGGAGGAATTGATCGCCGCAGCTCAGGCCGCTGCCGAAGCCCATGCAAAAGAGCATGAGCATCATCACCATCATGATCATGAAGAAGAGCATGAACATCACCATCATCATGATCACGAAGAAGAGCATGAGCATCACCATCATCATGATCATGAAGAGCATGAACATCATCATCACCATGATCATGGACATGATCACCATCATCACCACCATGCAGAGGACATCTTCAGTGAGTGGGGCAAAGAGTCGCCTAAAAAGTTCACAAAAGAGAAGATTGAGAGCATTCTTGCACAATTGTCCGAGGAAGATTCCACAGAATATGGTACCATTCTCCGCGCAAAGGGAATCATCCCTTCCGAAGATGGCAGATGGTTCCATTTTGATCTGGTACCCGGAGAGACGGAAGTGCGTTATGGTACCCCGGATTATACAGGAAGAATCTGTGTCATCGGTGCTGATCTGAAGGAAGATAAACTGGCAGAATTATTTGAATTATAAAGAGGATTAATTGGAGGTAATATGGCGAATTTTCAAAAGAATGAGATTCCCGTCTATCTGTTTATGGGATTTTTGGACAGTGGAAAAACCTGATTTATTCAGGATACTCTGGAGGAGGATTATTTTAATAATGGAGATAAAACTCTTCTGATTGCCTGTGAGGAAGGCGAAGAGGAGTACGATGATCAGATACTAGAGGATTCCAATACGACGATCGTTTACGTGGATGATGAGGAGGACCTGTCCAAAGAATACTTCCAGGATCTCATTGACACGCACCAGCCGGAAAGAATCCTGATTGAGCACAACGGTATGTGGTCCATCGAGAAACTATGCCTTGCCATGGAAGGAACAGCTATGATGATCTATCAGACCATCGTCATGGTGAATGCCGAAACTTTTGATCTCTATATGAACAATATGCGTTCTCTGGCTGTGGAGATGTTTAAAATCGGTGAGATGATTATATTTAACCGATGTACGAAAGACACACCCAGGGCAACTTACCGCCGGAGTATCAAAGCAGTGAACCGCCGCACCCAGGTTATGTTTGAATCCGGTGAGGACCTGGGGGAGGAAGAGGAAGCCCTTCCTTTCGATGTAGAAGGTGATGAAATCGTTCTGGAGGACGAAGATTTTGGAATCTGGTTCGTGGACGCAGGAGAACGCCCTGATGTTTACAGGGGCAAGACGATTACCATGAAGACCCTGGTTTTCAAAAGTGTACGTTTTCCGAAGGGAACCTTCGTCCCTGGAAGACATGCTATGACTTGCTGTGCGGATGACATTCAGTTCATCGGTTATCTGTGCCATACCAATCATGCAAAATCTTCTACTTTAAAAGCTATCAAGAATAAAATGTGGATCATGCTAACCGCTGAGATAAGATACGAATACAATGATCAGTATGGGGAAGAGGGACCTGTTCTTTATGCGAAACGTATCGAGTCAGCTGAGAAGCCGGAAGACCCGTTAATCTATTTTTGATTGTAATGAAGTTGTAAGATTATGATTCTTTACAAAGAAAATCATATAGAGTATTCTCTTTTTATAAGGCTATAGTGGGTTTATATCGCTTAATAATAACGGAGATATAACAGTCTCCGAGTAGGCCTTGGAGGAGAATGATTCATGAGTACATTGTACCAATGGAGAAAAGGCGGAGCTATCCTGACTGCAGGTTTCCTCGCCTTTACTGCCTGTTCCTGTGCGAATACCGGTGACAGCATATCGCCGGAAGAGGCTAGTACTCAGATTGAAGAAGAGATACAGGCAGAAGGGATACAGATTGATGAGGAACTGTCATCTTATGTAGCTGACGGTGTTATCCTGCCGGAAGATTTTAATTTTATGATCTATCCTGTGGAAGCTCTAATGGTAGGATCTTATACCCAGGGTCTTCCTTATTATAATGTAGAAGGCCAGGCAAAGTCTTTCTGGTTTCCCATGGCTGTCTTATCTTCTTTACTGGAAGAACATGGAGTGATGGCTAAATCACTGCTGGATGATTATTGTCTGTACAGCCAGGAAGAGATAGATACTTTTGCGGCAGCATTGTACAGCAGTTATGCTTCCGGTGATCTGAAGATGCCTGCTCCGGAAGATGGAGAACCATATGTTGTCTATCAGGAAGAGTCTGAACAGTATGCCATGCTGAATGGGAACATTGGTGATCTGGGTGTACAGATCATAGACTGCCAGCCAGATGAATCCGGCTATGTGATAAATACCGAACTGCTGAATCTGGAATCCGGGGAAGGAATTACGGAGTTTCAGATTACTATCGAACCACAGAAAAAACCGGCCGGGGATGGTTTGTTTGTTTACTCTGTCACCGGGTTTAAGG
>JBGVCE010000017.1:0-2285 GCA_045226235.1 Anaerobutyricum sp. | reverse complement strand
TGCTGTTTTAGAGTTTATCCCTAAGGTGGTTTTACTTCCGGCGGGGGCGGCAGGATTTATGAACGGCTTTACAGCATGGAGCCTGCTTGCTGGCATTGGAAACCCTGTGATTAGAATGATACTTAGGATTGTAGCAATTATTGTATTTGCCTTACTTGAACTATCACTTTTTACTGATGTGACACTTGGGAATAAGGAAGATACGAGGATTCCAACCATTCAGCAGGCAAGAGCACAAGGATATAAGAAGAAAACAGTGGATGGAGTTACGAGATATACAAAGGAATGAAACCACTTTGCTAAAGGAGAATAGTTATGTTTAACGATACGAAGTCACTAATTGTGGTCTATAAGGATGAGATGCTTTTAAATGAGCTTCGAAAACTTGTAGAGACCAAAGATGATACTGCTGAAGGTGTTGTCGGTGTAAAAGATGGTTCTGTGAAGATTGTTTCATGGAATGAGAAAATGTGGCTTGGTCAGAAAAAGAATGGAACCATTAACAATAAGGTTCTGTTTATTGGTGATATTAAAAATACAGATCAGTTAATTCCTATACTTGATGTGAAGTTTGATAAGTATGGCGTGATGTACGGATGGGCTGGTAATCAGGCAGTCCTTACCTGTGATCCGAAAAAGCTTAGCTCAGCTGAATATCAGGAGTTTTTAAAAGATATAGAAAATCTTGATATACCAGAAGCCATCAAGAAGGCAAATCGAATTGAAGAGGCTGATGAGACCGAAGAAATAAAAGAGGAAGAGGAAACTGAAGAGGAATCATCAGTTGAAGCTGCAGAGAAGCAGGCAGAAGAAGGAAAGAAAGTTCCAGCATTCCTTAAAAATATGAAAAAGGTAGCAGAGGTGGGAGCTGGAAAGCTTGGGGAAGCTTTTGAAGTAGCTTCAAAGAATACAGAAGAGTTTAAGAGGAATATTACCAAGGACAGAGCGGCTATGAAGAGACAGCTTCTGTTTTACGGTATTATCAATCTTTATAACAATGATTTGGAGAAATTCTTGAACTCATAAGGGGTAAATGCTTATGGATGAAAAGGAATATCTTTATAGAGGGTGGGATTTTGCAGCCAAACTAGCCGGAGCCGAATTTGCTACAGATCAGGCAGCAAGCTATGTGGCAGAAGTCGAAGCCGCTATTAAAGAACTTGAAAACGGAATAGTAAGCCTTAAGAGTAATCAGACTGATGCTTCACTCGGAGGTTTTCTTGCCGAGGAATGGCATGCCAGAACATTCAACATAGATGCTATTGCAGATGGTTCAGCACATAGAGCAGAGAGACTTGGCGTAACCGGATATGGATCTGTAGATATTCAGACCAATTTTGGTGAGAACTATAGTGGCAAGTATATGGCGACTGCTGAAAAGAGTGCTACCGCGCAGGCAACGCTTAATAGGGATACGGGAGCAGCTTTGTATGAAGGTCAGAAGAGACTTATCCCGACAGACCATCTTGATGGCGCAAAGGCACATGCTCATCAGCAAGCACTACGAAATTCTGAGATAAGACCTGATGTAGCAAATGCTTACTCGGATACTGAAAATCAGTTGGTAGATAGAATTAAAGATGCCGATGGTCATGAGTCAAGAGCCTTAAGTAAGTCTGATGACCTTAAGATGGCAAGAGATGTAAAAAACGATAGATTTACTGCTGAGAAGTACGGCGTTGATTTGGAAAGCGTAATCAAGGCTGACTACATTATTGACCATGCACTTAAAGCAGGATGTACTGCGGCAGCTATTTCTATGGCAATGCAGATAACTCCAGAGATCATAAAGGCGATTGATTACCTTGTAAAGAATGGCGAACTTGATCTTAAGCAAGTACAGAAGGTTGGAACAAAGGCCATATCTTCAGGAGCAGAGGGATTCCTTAGAGGCTCTATCGCATGTACATTGCAGATTCTGTGTGAGCAGGGAGTCCTTGGCGAAGCATTTGTTAATGCAAGTCCTACGATTGTGGGCGCTGTAGTTGCGATAGTTCTGCAAACAGCAAAGAATAGCATTCTTGTTGCTGCAGGCAAGATGAGCGCAAGGCAGATGGGAAGCTCTTTTGTTGAGAGTGTCATCGTAAGTGCAGGATTTATTGTCGGTCTTAAAGTCGGTCAGCAGATTGGTGGAGCTATCGGACAAGCGATTGGTGTTGCAATTCCTGGACTTGGCTATGCGATTGGAAGCCTCATTGGATGCACATGTGCAGTTGTATATCAGGTTGGCAAGAAGCAGCTTATATCCTTCTGTGTTGATACCGGATTTACCTGCTTTGGTCTTG
>JBGVCE010000016.1:0-2311 GCA_045226235.1 Anaerobutyricum sp. | reverse complement strand
AGCAGACTTAAGGCGTCACGCATGGAGCCATCCGCCGCCCTTGCGATATAGGTGAGGGCATCCTTATCTGCCTGGATTTTCTCCTTTTTCATCAAGGCAGTGAGATGTTCTGTGATGATATCGATGGAGATTCGCTTGAAATCATATTTCTGGCAACGGGACAGGATGGTGATGGGAATCTTATGTTTCTCCGTGGTGGCCAGAATGAAGATGACGTAGGAGGGCGGTTCCTCCAGGGTCTTCAGCAAAGCATTAAATGCACCCGGGGAGAGCATATGGACCTCATCGATGATGTAGACCTTGTATTTTCCGGATACCGGGGAGTACTGTACCTGGTCCCGGATCTCCCGCACGTTATCCACGCCGTTGTTGGAGGCGGCATCGATCTCAATCACGTCCATGGAGGCAGACTCATTGATGGCCTGACAGGAAGGACACTTGTTGCAGGGATTTCCGTTTTCCGGGTTCTCACAGTTGACTGCCTTGGCAAAAAGCTTGGCCAGGGAGGTCTTGCCGGTACCCCTGGTTCCACAGAAGAGGTAGGCATGCCCGATTCTCTGATAGATGATTTGGTTGCGAAGGGTTCGCACGATGGCATCCTGGCCCCGGACCTCGTCGAAGTCCCGGGGACGCCACTTACGGTATAAAGCCATGTATGACATGTATTCACACTCCTATTCCCGGGTGAGCTCCCGGTAGATTTTTCCGGCCAGCTCCTCCAGGTAGATGTAATTATTTAATTCCGGATGCTCCAGAACCATCTGCAGCAGAAGGTTAAGGATGGCTCCGATGGTCCTTCCATCAGTGATTCCCAGAGCCTTCAGGTCATTTCCGTTGATCTTTAACTCCTTAAGGGACAGGCAGTCGTGCGCCTTCATGATCTCCTGATAGGCTGCAGCTGCCTCACTAAGCTGTTTCAGTTTATGCTCTCTTAGATAATCACTTTGAGCCATAACGTCCGCCTGCATCACCTGCACCAGATAGGGGAAGAGAGAAGGTCCGAGATTGCTCAGGACTCTTCTGAGATTCCGCCGCCCTGTGGTCAGGGCATCCTGGAAGCGGGTGTCATGGAAGAGGATCAAAGTCCGAACCAGACGGATGGTATTATTGTCGAATCTCAGGCGCTTCATGATGTCACCGGACAGATCGGCGCTCACCTGATAATGACCGTGAAAATGATCGATCCCCTGGGAGTCTGTGGTTCTGGTTGCCGGCTTCCCTATGTCATGGAAGAGCATGGTAAGACGCAGGATGGGGTTGGCTTCGATCAGGCTCAGGGCCTTGATGGTGTGCTCCCCTACCGTATAACAATGATGGGGATTGTTCTGTTCCGTGATCATCATGGCGTCAAATTCCGGAAGGAAAACCGAAGTAAGACCGGTCTCATAGGCAATTTTAATGGCTTCCGGATGATCGGAAATCAGAAGCTTTAACAGCTCCATCTGGATCCTCTCCGCGCTGACGGATGAGAGGGTTTTATGTCTGCTTCTGATGGCTTCCAGGGTCGGTTCATCGATGTGGAAATGGAACTGGCCTGCAAAGCGGACTGCCCGAAGCATGCGTAAGGGATCTTCCGCAAAACGTTCTTCTGCCTCACCTACACAGCGGATAATCCCCTGGCTGAGGTCAGACAGGCCCCCGGTCGGATCAATCAGGCCGGTTTTCGGATGGTAGGCCATGGCGTTGATGGTAAAATCCCGGTGCATGAGGTCTTCTTCCAGGGAATCAGCATAGGTTGCTTCCAACTCTGATGCCTCGTCAAAGGGAGCCCCTAGGCGGTAACTGGTAACTTCGTAACCTTCCTTCCCGATTAACACGGTAACGGTGCCGTGCTTCATGCCGGTATCAATGGTTTTGGAAAACAGTGCCTTCACCTGCTCCGGTCTGCCGGAGGTGGTGATATCCCAGTCGGCAGGACAGCTGCCCAGGACGGAATCCCGCACACAACCGCCTACCACATAGGCCTCATAGCCATGGATATTCAAGGTATCTATAATAATGGAAACATTTTTCGGAATCGTTATATTCAAAGTACAGTCCTCCTTTATCCAGGGATTGATTGGTCCTGGCAGATATCATGTAAGATGGCATCCTTCTGATTGATGATATGAGAGTTCATGACCGATTTGGCCATCTCCTCATCCTGGTGGAAAATGGCATTCATCAATGCTTCGTGTTCTGTCACCAGATGTTCTCTCATATCGGTGCCTTTTACATAGGCCATCCGGTAGCGGTAGAACTGCTCCCGAAGGCTGTTGATCAGATTGATCAGGCGGGTGTTCTTAGTGGCATAGAAGATGGAATCATGGAA
>JBGVCE010000015.1:0-2820 GCA_045226235.1 Anaerobutyricum sp. | reverse complement strand
GGATGATAACATGATTCTTCTTAAGGAGTTACCTAAAGTTGTGCCGTAACCTCTTTCCAAAGGCTCAACAACAAAACGACCATATTTTTTATCTTCTGAAATTTCTGCGATTTCAATTCTTGGTTTCTCAAAATCAAACACGTTGGGACCCTCCTTGTTGGTAGACGTAAACTAACAAAAAACAGTCTTCCTAATACCACAATTGAATGCCTGCAGAATATAATACAGGCATTCAACCGGAAGAATCTTATTATTTAGAATATAACTCGACGATAAGTGTCTCATTAACAGGAACGTCGATCATGTCTCTTGCAGGGAGTTCTTTAACGGTACCTTTGAGCTCTTCTACATCAGCGTCTAACCAAGCCGGAACTAAAGTGCCATTGGTGGCTTCCACGATGTCTTTATATCTCTGCATGGATTTCTTATTTTCCTTAACTTCGATTACATCACCCGGTTTTACGATGTAGGAAGGGATGTTCACGCATTTGCCGTTAACCAGGATGTGTTTGTGGCCGACGATCTGTCTTGCCTCTCTTCTGGTGCGGGCAAATCCCATACGGTATACGATATTATCTAATCTGGTCTCAAGGAGAACCATAAGGTTGAGACCGGTAAGGCCTTTCATTCTCTCAGCCTTTGCATAGTAATTTCTGAAAGGTTTCTCTAATACACCGTAGATAAATTTTGCTTTCTGTTTTTCACGAAGCTGAAGTCCGTACTCGCTTACTTTTCTGCTGGAACGAACCAGTTTTCTATTGGATTTCTTTGTAATTCCCAAGTAAATAGGATCCATGTCTAAAGATCTGCATCTCTTGAGAATAGGGGTTCTATCAACTGCCATTCTAACTTACCTCCTTCAGACTAGACTCTTCTTCTCTTTGGTGGACGGCATCCGTTATGCGGAACCGGAGTAACATCCTTGATGCTGGTTACTTCAAGACCGCATGCAGAAAGTGCACGGATAGCTGCCTCTCTACCTGAGCCAGGTCCTTTCACCATAACTTCTACAGTTTTTAAACCGTGAATCAAAGCTGCCTTTGTAGCATGCTCTGCTGCCATCTGTGCAGCGTATGGTGTGGATTTCTTGGAGCCTCTGAAGCCCATCTCACCGGCAGATGCCCATGAAAGAGCGTTACCTTCAGAGTCAGTTAATGTTACAATTGTATTATTAAAAGATGACTGGATATGTGCCTGTCCATGCTGGACGTTCTTTTTCACACGTTTTTTTGTCACTTTTTTAGCTGTTTTCTTTGCCATCGACAAAAACCTCCTGATAGATCAAATACTACTCTGTACTAATTATTTCTTCTTATTTGCAACTGTCTTTCTCGGTCCTTTACGTGTTCTGGCATTCGTTTTTGTCTTCTGGCCACGAACCGGTAAACCTTTTCTGTGACGGATTCCTCTGTAACATCCGATCTCCTGGAGACGTTTGATGTTCATGGCAACCTCTCTTCTGAGATCACCTTCCACCTGATATTCGTTGTTGATGATTTCGCTGATACGACGAACTTCATCATCCGTAAGATCACGTACGCGGGTATCCGGATTCACATCTGCTGCCTCAACAATCTTAGAAGCCGTTGTTCTTCCGATTCCATAAATATAAGTAAGACCGATTTCTACACGTTTTTCTCTAGGTAAATCAACACCTGAAATACGAGCCATGTGTGCACCTCCGCTAATTAATTCATCCGATAAGATCCATCGCTACCGCAGTACGGTGAAATGACTAGCGTGTCTCAAACCGAATGTGCTCATAAACTAACAATTCGTGAGTATTTGTTGACTCACACAGATAAGGCCGAAAGTATCCTCTCCGCCTCATGTTCGAAAAATATTCTAATTTCAATGAACTTTTATGTCCATCGCAGCCGCTTTAAAAAAATAATTGCCATGACGGTGGCAACTTCACGTACATATCTGTGCCTACCAGATATGCAACCAATGACACAACATAAACAGGTATCCTAATGGTTACAAAGAACAATTCTTATCCCTGTCTTTGTTTATGTTTTGGATTTTCGCAAATGATTCTGATGGAGCCTTTGCGACGAATGACTTTACATTTCTCGCAGATAGGCTTTACTGATGCTCTAACCTTCACGATTTTTTTCTCCTTTCCAAAACGCTCGACATCCATTATAGCATCAAATATATGCAAAAGCAAGTACGAAAGTGACAAAGTTACAGAGAAAATAACCCTTTGTTTGTGGCACTTTCACACCTGCCAGATACCGGTAAAAGATTATTTGTCTCTCCAGATGATTCTTCCCTTTGTCAGGTCGTAGGGGGAAAGTTCGATGGTAACCTTATCGCCAGGTAAAATCTTGATGAAATTCATGCGGAGCTTTCCGCTGATGTGACCGAGAACCTGATGACCGTTCTCAAGCTCAACCTTAAACATGGCGTTCGGTAATTTCTCAAGCACCTTACCTTCAACTTCAATAACATCTGATTTCGACATACTAAATATCCTCCTGATTCCTTTCTCTTTTCTTCTCCAGATCACGGATCGCCATTCTGATTCTCAGATCGATATCCCCGGATTTCATGAGCTCCGGGAACAATTCTGCCATTCTCTCAGAACGTATCATCTGAACATGTTTTTTCTTTTTGTATTTTGGATTCCCCATGGGACGACGTATCCCATCACACAAACCCAGCATCTCGCCTTCCTCGCTGACGATCATATAGATGCGACCTTTATCATGTCCCGCAAGAGATATGGCAAAATAACCTAATTTATATATTAACATATTTTTTCCCCGTTACAAGTATTTTTTTTCATACCGGTCAGATAAGTGGGGTCAGACC
>JBGVCE010000014.1:0-2140 GCA_045226235.1 Anaerobutyricum sp. | reverse complement strand
TATATCGGATCGCAGGATCCGGAACCAAAGAGATTTCCGGCTGGAAAGAGGGGGATCACTTCGAGATTCTGGGACCATTAGGAAACGGCTTTTCTCCCGGAAAGAACCGTGCGATCATCGTTGGCGGCGGTATCGGTGTGCCGCCCATGCTGGAACTTGCCAGACAGATGGAGGGCGAGAAAACAGTGGTACTGGGATACCGGGACAGCGGAAGTATGTTTCTGAAGGAAGAATTTGAAGCCATCGCAGACGTGAAGATCTCTACAGATGATGGTTCTGCGGGTATCCATGGGATGGTGGTGGATGCTATCCGCGAGTATGGTCTTGCCGGTGACATCATCTATGCCTGCGGCCCTATGCCCATGTTGAAAGCCCTGGCAGAATATGCCGGAGAACACGGGATGGAGGCCCAGATCTCTCTGGAGGAGAGGATGGCCTGTGGAGTCGGTGCCTGCCTGGGCTGTATCGTAAAGACAAAGTCCAAAGATCACCATACCAACGTTAATAACCGTAGAATTTGTAAAGACGGACCTGTTTTTGATGCGAAGGAGGTGTCATTTTCATGAATCTGAGTGTGACATTGGCCGGAAAAACTTTTAAGAATCCGATAACAACCGCCTCCGGAACCTTTGGTTCCGGCGCAGAATACGAGGAATTCCTGGACCTGTCCGCCCTGGGGGCAGTTACCACGAAGG
Organism: Anaerobutyricum sp.; assembly: GCA_045226235.1. Classification (GTDB taxonomy): domain Bacteria; phylum Bacillota; class Clostridia; order Lachnospirales; family Lachnospiraceae; genus Anaerobutyricum. Next base: position 1,445 of record JBGVCE010000014.1, on the reverse strand, counting down.
GAGTAGCAAATATACCCTGGGAGGGAAATCCTACACCCCGGGTTGCAGAAACCTACGGGGGGATGCTGAATGCTGTCGGCCTTCAGAATCCGGGGATTGAATTGTTCTGCAGGAGAGATATTCCCCACCTCCGGGAAAAAAACGCATCCATTATCGTCAATGTATGTGGAAGGTGTGCAGAGGACTACGAGGAAGTAGTGGAAAGGCTGGCGGAGGAGCCGGTGGATCTGCTGGAGATCAATGTGTCCTGCCCCAATGTAAAGGAAGGCGGCATCGCCTTTGGCCAGAACCCGGAAGCTCTCTATGAGATAACCAGGAGAGTCAAAGCCAAGGCAAAGCAGCCCATCGTCATGAAACTGAGCCCTAATGTGACAGATATCACCGAGATGGCCAGGGCAGCGGAGGCAGGCGGAAGTGATGCCCTGTCCCTGATCAATACCATCACCGGCATGAAGATAGATATCCATCGCCGTAAATTTGTGCTGGCAAACCAGACCGGAGGCCTGTCAGGCCCGGCCATCCATCCCGTGGCGGTAAGGATGGTTTATCAGGTCCACAAGGCATGCAAACTTCCTATCATTGGAATGGGAGGGGTTATGACCGGTGAGGATGCCATCGAGCTGATGATGGCAGGTGCCACCATGGTTGCGGTGGGCACGGCCAATTTCCATAATCCGAGGGCTACCATGGAGGTTCTGTCCGGAATAAAAGGGTATATGGAGCAGTATCACATCGAAGATATCCGTGATATTATCGGCTGTATGTGAGTGATACCGGAGTTGCCCTCCGGCGAAGTTCCCATTGATTCAGCTTATCTTTGATGGTATATTAGATGGGAGATGACTGATAATTCTCAACGGCTTATTCACAGGAGGTTTAGATATATGGAAGCATATAAACAGGACTTTATTGAGTTTATGGTGGAGAGTGACGTACTAAAGTTTGGAGAGTTCACTCTGAAGAGCGGGAGAAAATCTCCCTTTTTCATGAATGCAGGCGCCTATGTCACCGGCAGCCAGCTTCGAAGGCTGGGAGAATACTACGCCAAAGCCATTCATGATAAATACGGGGACGATTTTGATGTTCTTTTTGGACCTGCTTATAAGGGAATTCCTCTGGCAGTGGTGACAGCTATTGCTTTCAGCAATCTCTACGGAAAGGAGATTCGTTATTGTTCTGACCGGAAAGAGGCCAAAGACCACGGGGCTGACAAAGGCGGCTTCCTGGGGGATAAGTTAAAGGATGGGGACAGAGTTGTCATGATCGAGGATGTAACCACTTCCGGCAAATCCATGGAGGAGACAGTTCCTAAGGTAAGAGGTGCCGCTAAGGTTGAAATCGTCGGGCTTATGGTTTCTCTCGACCGGATGGAGGTAGGAAAGGGCGGACAGAAATGTGCCCTTGATGAGGTTAAGGATCTCTATGGATTTGATACGAATGCGATT
>JBGVCE010000013.1:0-4117 GCA_045226235.1 Anaerobutyricum sp. | reverse complement strand
CCAATGTCATTAAGTTAAGATGGCAGCATCCACAAGGTACTCCTGAAATTAAGTGGAGAGATCTCAATAAATAAATGAGATCTCTCCGTTTTTCTGTTTTTGGGCAACTCAAATAGGCAGAAATAATTCTGCCTAATAATTCTTTTCAGTTTTATGTAAACTATGCTACTCTATAGGAGAAGCAGATATACGTCTGTGTGTTTTTCGTGAACCGCGGACGCGCCCGTCCAGGACGTATCGGAACAGTTTCTCTGGCAATCACTGCTTCAATTTCAGGTGGCGATGCTTTATTCCGGAAGAACATTCTGCACATATGTGTGGCAATGGCAAAGTTGGCTTTATAATTGTACTTTCTTTTTTTGCTTTTTATGATTACGTGCGAGGTAACCATTTCAGTAAAGTTGTACATTATGATCTTTGCATAGATTTCCTGTTTGATGCACGCCACCTTTTTCGAATGTAAATGCAGTAGTCCTGTTGTATATTTCAGGCTTCTGAAAGATGTTTCTATCCCCCAACGCCGGTTATATAGTTTCTTTAGTTTATCTGGGGGATATGTAGCCACTGGTAGATTTGTCAGCAGTGTTTCATGCAGCTCATCATTTATCTTTAACCTGACGATCCTGAACTTCAGAAGATAAAAGACATCCGGACCTGATCTTTGACTTTTAGCCGGCAAAAAGTCAAAAGGCGTTGAGTGTGCAATATATCGATAGTGATTACGATCTTTAAGCAGTATTTTTATGGCATTAGTCTGCTTTCTCGTAAGATTGAGGGCTATAGGAATGTCAAACTCATCATCAGAAGGAAGGTCAAACCCAGACTTTATGCCATTATTAAGGCCATCTTTTATTCTTATCAGAAAATACCATCCCTTTTCCTGTACATGTGCCATGTTGTTATATGATTCATAGCCCCGATCAGCTATCACCAGTGCCTTAGGAATATCTGAAGAGTCAATCAGATTTACAAAGGCAGCGTGCTCTTTCCGGCCAAATGTAACATCCGTATAGATACGGTTTTTCAAGTCATACATGGCATTCAGATGAAGAAGATTAAATGAAGCCTGCCCGCTATGTCCGGGGAAGAAAGTTTCCGAGTCATCAGGATTTGTAGGGATCTGAATGTCGGAGCCATCCACAGCAAGTATCCTGAGGGCTTCCTTTTCCCTGAATTTAATGCATCTGGCGTTGAATCTGTCCATTACTTTTTTTACTGCTTCCGGCTTCAGTTTGTTCCTCTGCTGGATAAATGCAGAGGAAGTGGCTGAATCCGGATAATAACCCAGGATATCCAGGAGCTCATGTTTCAGGGAACTGCCTCCCATTGCGACTGTACATCTTAAAACTTCAAAGAGTGGCAGTTTACGTTTTCGGGTGAAATCACGTTTCGGATCAAGGACTAGATCAACAGGATCTCGACATACATCCTCTATCGAGGACAATAATTCTTTTTTCAACTTATCCAGTTTCATGCGAACCTCCTTGCAATCAGTTTTCTCTAATTACAAGGGCCGCTTTCGCTGCTTCTTAAATATAATCAACAGCGAAAGCGGCCGCACATTTTTGAATATATGTCAAGTGTTTTTGTAAAAAAAGAGCCCCATACCGTTATGGTATAGAACTCTTATTTTTGTCACCTTAACTTAATGACATTGGTTCAAAAAGCAGCTCCTTTTTTTAAAAAACAGAATTATAATTCAATCACAATGTCGGACAAAGGTTTTTTCTTCGTGTGATTAGGCAGGGGCTTTCCCTGCTCAGAGGCGTATCCCAGGGGCATGAAGAGCACCACATGTTCTTTTTCGGGAAGCTGGAATACCTTCTTTGCCTGTGATGGTGAAAACTTATTCACCCAGCATGTCCCAAGGCCCTGTTCCACTGCTTCAAACATGATATGTGTAGCCACGATGGAACAATCCTCTGCCCCGGAGTTTACCCCATCTTCTTCATCGGGATAGAAAAAGACCTCCTCCTCATTGTAAGCAATCATCAGGCACATTGGCGCTCCGAAGATGCAAGGTGTTACGGTTTTGGCTTTTTCCATGGCTTCTTCTGATTTTAATACATAGATCCGGATAGCCTGAGCATTTCTCGCCGTGGGGGCAATGCCTGCCACTTTGAGGATCTCCTGGAGTTTATCTTCTTCCACAGGCCGGTCAGTGTAATTCTTGACGGAGTATCTTGCAACTGCCAATTCTTTAAATGTCATAATAAACAAACCCTCCTTCATTTCTTTTGTCAAAAGAATAGCATTTTTTGTTAGAAAGCTCAAGAATTAATGGGAATGATTTGTTATGTTATTGCTTTTCTGCGATAAAGTATTGAAGTCTGATGAAAGTTATGTTATAGTATAATTCATTTATAGAAAGGGAGACATTCCCTGGAAAAGGAGAAAAGTATTTATGTCAACAGCAAGTATCTGTATTCTGATTTCCATTTTTGTTTATCTTGGAATCACAATTTTTATCGGTGTTTATTACAGCCGGAAAGGCAGTGCTAGCGATACCGAGAATTTCTATCTGGGAGGCAGAGAATTGCATCCTCTGGTTACCGCCATGAGTGCGGAGGCTTCCGATATGAGTTCTTACCTGCTTATGGGTCTGCCTGGTCTTGCCTATCTTGCCGGTGTTGCTGAGGTAGGCTGGACGGTAATCGGCCTGGCTGTAGGAACCTATCTGAATTTCCTCTTTGTTGCCAAGAGGCTTCGTATCTATTCCGCCAACATTGGTGCCAGCACCATTCCGGATTTCTTTTCCCGCCGGTATAAAGATGACAAGCACATCTTATCCTGCATTGCCGCTTTGGTTATTCTGGTATTCTTCGTACCCTATACCGCTTCGGGATTTAAGGCAGTAGGAACTCTTTTTAACAGTTTATTCGGGTGGGATTATCATATGGCAATGATGATTGGAGCAGTCGTTATCGTAGGTTATACGGTTCTCGGCGGTTTCCTGGCGGTTTCCACCACCGACCTGGTTCAGGCCATCGTCATGAGCATTGCATTGGTCATTATCATCTTTTTTGGCATCTCTCAGGCTGGCGGTATGGGTACCGTCATGGATAATGCCAAAGCCCTTCCGGGTTATCTGAGCCTTACCCAGGGATATGATGCTGCTTCCGGTACGGCCGGTGTCTTTGGGTTCCTTCCCATTGTTTCCACCCTGGCCTGGGGCCTTGGATATTTTGGTATGCCCCACATCCTGCTTCGTTTTATGGCTATCCGTAATCCTGAGGAGATTAAGATCTCCAGGAGGATCGCCTCTGTCTGGGTAGTTTTATCCATGGGTATCGCCGTTTTGATTGGTATCATTGGTTACAGTGTATCTGCAGCCGGAAAGATTCCATTCCTGACCACAAGCTCTGATTCTGAGACCATCATCATTAAGATGGCGGGACTGATGAGTGAGCATAGCCTGGTATTTGCCATCGTTGCCGGTGTCATTATGGCTGGTATCCTGGCGGCCACCATGTCCACCGCAGATTCTCAGCTGTTGGCGGCAGCCAGCAGTATGTCAGAGGACCTTGTAAAGGAATTCTTTGGGGTTCGGCTGAAAAAGTCCACTTCTATGGTTGTGGCCCGTCTCACTGTAGTCGGTATCGCTGTTATAGCAATTATTCTTGCCTGGAATCCCAACAGCAGTGTTTTCCGCGTGGTTTCTTTTGCATGGGCAGGATTTGGAGCAGCTTTTGGACCAATCATGCTTCTGGCCCTTTTCTGGAAGAGAAGCAACCGGGCAGGAGCTACATTTGGTATGATAGCTGGTGGACTGATGGTATTTATATGGAAATACCTCATCGCTCCCATGGGCGGCGCATTTGCCATCTATGAATTACTCCCTGCGTTTATCGTCGCACTGATCGTCGATGTGGTCGTATCTCTTGTGACTGCGGAACCGTCCGCTGAGATCCAGAGTACCTTTGATAAGGTGAAAGCAGAAATGTAAAAATCTGATTAACAATAACAGTAATAAACTCCGGTACGATTTTTAGTACCGGAGTTTTTTTATGGAATCATTGATAGTACATTGTCACAGATTAATATGACGGAATAATACTATTACAAGGTCTAAATTTTACAAGTAGGAAACTGTTTTTTGATATATCATATATATTGT
>JBGVCE010000012.1:0-4271 GCA_045226235.1 Anaerobutyricum sp. | reverse complement strand
ATCGGAAATAATTCTCTGATTGGCATGGGAGCTATCATCATGAACGGTGCAAAGATCGGGGAGGATTGTATCATCGGAGCCGGAAGCCTGGTTCCTCAGGATATGGAAGTCCCTGACGGAATGCTTGCCTACGGCAGTCCGGCTAAGATTATACGCCCCCTTACCGAGGAGGAGAAGAAGGGGAATCAGACGAACGCCATCACCTATATGCTGCTGAAGAATACTCAGTAAGAACGCAAGGTCTGTAAGGAGGACATGAGATGGAGAATAGACAGCCCAGAACGGGCGAAAAAGGAAAACGATATCAGGGCTATGACGTGAATAAAGTTATGGCTCAGAACAGTCGGCATAAAGGACCTTGGTTTTGGAAAGTGCTAGGGATCAGTCTGCTGATCACCGCACTGATCATAGGTGTGGCAGCCGGAATCGCCATGCGCAGGCGGAAGCAGCAGACAAATTACCTGTCTAAGATCAATGAATCCAACACGGTAGATGCTCTGCTGGATGGTCATTCCAATATCACCGTCAGCCAGACATACAAAGGGCTTAAGGATATGGATGATTACACCACTGCCAGGTTTTTGAAAAAGAGTAAGAAGGGAACTCTTTTCTCCTACCTTAAGACGGAAGGTTTTGAGGAGGACTACAAGGAAGTCCTGTCCGGAGAAAAGCTTTACCGCTACGATGGGAACTTTACCTACTATTATGGATTGGTAGGGGACGATTACGATCATCTCCGCGAGGAAATCGAGTCAGAGATTCTGCAGCTGGAAGGTTCCGAGAGCGTGGAGGAACAAAACGAAAGCACGGATATCATGAGAGTTACCCTGAATTATGAGGTTCAGGCGGGGGATTCCTACACGAAACTTTACGGTTTTGAGACGGGAACTTCTGTTAAAAAAGTCCTTACCATCGACATCGAGAGTCTGATTGTAACATCCGATGTTGAGACGGTAAATGACGAGGTAATCTACGTATATACGGTTACTTTTGACGGGGATAATAAAAACCCGAAATTCTTCCGGAGCCTGAAAGAGGAGAAAGAAACCCGTGTCTGCACCGTCTACTATGATTTCGGCGGCAGTGAGGAGAAGAAATACGAGTTCAAGATTCCTATTGATGTGTATTTTGATCTGCTGGATCACAGCGATTACACAACCTACATGGAAGAAGATTGTATCATTGAATTTTCCAAGAGTCAGATGCAGTTACAGAATCCTCAGACAGATATGACCTTGTACATGAAAAAAGGGGAATAAACAATAGATGAAAACAGAGAGATTATTTTATAATGATGTCTATCTGAAGGAATTCCAGGGAAAGGTTCTCTCCTGCCAGGAGCAGGAGGGAACCTTTCGGGTTGTTTTAGATCAGACGGCTTTCTATCCGGAAGGAGGAGGACAGCCTGCGGACCAGGGATGCCTTGATGGAATAGAAGTCATGGATGTCGTGGAATCCGGGGGTGAGATCATTCATATCCTTCGCCAGCCTCTTGAGACGGGGAAAGAAGTGACAGGACAAATTGACTGGGACCATCGTTTCCGGCTTATGCAGCAACATTCCGGGGAACATATCGTCAGTGGTCTTATCCACAATACTTTCGGCTATGATAACGTGGGTTTTCATATGGGAAGTGATTTCGTCACCATTGATCTAAACGGTATCATCACGGAAGAAGAGCTGATCCGGATAGAGGAGAAGGCCAATGAATACATCTGGACTAATCAGAAGGTGAATATCTTCTATGCCACTGAGCTGGAGAAGGAGACCCTTCCTTACCGCAGCAAGATAGAGATTCAAGGCGCGGTGCGCCTGGTGGAATTCCCGGGAGCTGACCTGTGTGCCTGCTGTGGTACCCATGTGGCCTATACCGGTGAGATCGGCCTGATTAAACTGGTCTCTGTCAAGCATTTCAGGGAGGGTGTCCGCATAGAGATGCTATGTGGGAAAGATGCCTTCCGGTATCTTTGTGACCACTATGAACAAAACAGCAGGATTGCAGTAGAGCTGTCTCTGAAGCCAAAGGAAACCTTTGAGGCGGTGAAAAGGCTGGAAAGCGAGATTCTGGATCTGAAGAATACCATTAATAGCATGAAGAGGCAGGGCTTTGAGTCCGTGGCCCGCAGATGTCAGGGAAAGGGCAATGTCTTTCTTTTCTTAGACGGTATGGACAGCAATGACTTAAGGAGGCAGGCCGATGCTATCATGGACACCTGCCAGGGGGCCTGTGCCCTTTTCTCCGGAAGTGATCAGGATGGTTTTAAATATGCTGTTGGAGAAAGAGACGGTAATGTGAGAGACCTGGTAAAAGAGATGAATAGCGAGCTGCAGGGACGCGGAGGCGGGAAACCTTTCTTTGCCCAGGGTTCCCTGGCTGCATCACAAAAAGAGATCTTAAGCTTTTTCGAAAACAAAGGATTTATATACACAGACATTTAAAAAGGCCGGCGCCACTTGTGCGCCAGCCTTTTTCGTTTTCGTGCTGTTTACTTATTATTTCTTCGCAGGATCGGTAGGATCATATTTGGTGCCTGATTTTACTCTGGCCGGATGATTAACATGACCAAAAGGACCCTCGTTCGGAGATGTGATGATACGTACCGGAACCCTTGTCTTTCTCCACTTCATCACGTTGATCTTATAGGTTGCGATGTCGTAGATTAACTTGGCATATTTTGCCTGGTGACGTACACAATGTGTGGTACAGCTTGTTCCAAGTTTGTTATATCTTCCTACATCCAGGGAAGCCGCACTCTGTCTGCGGTAGGTGCTGGAATGGAAGAGGGAGGAAGTGCCATGAATCTTAACAGCCCACTGATAATAGCGGAATGGGCCGCCATTTGTCTTGGTATATACATACCAACGCTTGTTCCATGTTTTCTCCAGACGGAAGGTACCGTTAGGAGTATCGCCCTTCTTCTTGGCAGTAGCGCAGGAGATAGTCAGGGCCGGGGTAACCGGGTGTCCTGTAGCACTCTGAATATAGAAGGTAGTATTATGTGTTCTCTTGTTAACAATGATGTACAGTTTCTTCTTAATGAAGTTTTTGTAACCATAGTAATCCACCAGGTTGGTATAGAGAACACCGGTCTTTTTGTTAAAGAGATATTTGTAACTCTTGATTCCTCTTCCGTAACTGGGCAGCTTATTCCATCCTGTGACAGCCTTACCCTTCTTAAAGTAGTAAACCTTGTTGCCGATCTTCTTCCATTCTGTGTAGGTATCGTTGTAATTACCGTTGTTATAGAAGCGAAGATTCACAACAGCTGTGGTCTTCACACCGTTTTTGGTGTAGATACCTTTGCCCAGGCTCTTGAAGGTTTTGGAAGTTGCGTCATAGTAAACTCCTGTGGCAACACCTGTGTACAGGGCTCCCTTCACCCCTTTTGTGACTGTGTAGAGCTTGTTGCTTAACCAGTAGTATCCTGTGAAAGGATCCCCGTTCCTGTAATATTTAGTGCCGGCTGTAGTGTTAAGCGCTCCGGAATATAAAGCAATGGAGGAGCTGTAAGTGTTGTTCGCAAGCTTTGCCGTTCCTGCCTTTAAAGCCTTGTCGGCCTTGGCGGAGGTGTTCACACCCGTAAACATGGGAACCACTTTGTTGGCAGCCAGATCAGCAAGATTTCCCGCATCATCAAAATAGTAGATACCTGCCTTTAAGGTATAAGTGTGGGCCTTGTCAGGGCTTTCTACCTTAGTGTCGGAAATAAGCTTGATAGCGTATGCCACACCTTGAATTGGGGCATCGGAAACAACCTTTCCCTCATCTGTCACGGAGATGGCTGTAGTGCTGCTGTAGGCAGCCTCTGCCTTCACCCCGAAAACCATAGTCAATGACAGCACACTGAACATAAATAACAATGCACAAAAAGTTCTGAAAATAACGGATTTTTTCTTCATATGTTTTCCTAAGACCCCTTTCTTTTGTATAATAATCTGATGGATTATTAGGTGTGTTCTATAGAATCTGCATGATGATTCTATAGATGATTATAGTGCTCAAAAACGCTCATTTTGGCTAATCGCCATTAAAATAACTTTACCGAGATTTCGGCCAATTGTCAAGGATTTAACATCAAATACAAAAAATTACTTTATCATCACAAGAATAATCCCTACATTTTTTTCCCATTTTTTTTTGACTTGATTATTCGTCCTAGAAATCAATTTATTATGGTATCAATGGTTTGACCATGATTTTTCAGGATGATATAATCAACATAGATTATTATGCAAAATGCATCTAGATTATATACATATAGAAAGGATGG
>JBGVCE010000011.1:0-9256 GCA_045226235.1 Anaerobutyricum sp. | reverse complement strand
CTCAGAGGGGAGAACTCGCTCCTTCCAGAGAGATGACTAAACAGGACATCCGTGAGATCGTGGAGAGCTTTGCCATGGCAGCCTTGCGGGTGAAAGAGGCTGGATTTGACGGTTGCATGATACATTCTGCACATGGATATCTGCTGAATCAGTTCTATTCACCCCTTACCAATAAACGGACAGATGAATATACCGGATCCACCATCAAGGGAAGAACCAGGCTTCAATGTCAGATCATCAAGGCCATCCGCATGGTAACCGGAAAGGATTTCCTACTGGCCATGCGCCTGGGAGGCTGTGATTATGCGGCTGGCGGAAGCCTTATCGGAGATGCGGTGGAAGCTGCCCTTCTATTTGAAGACGCAGGACTTGATGTCATCGATCTGTCCGGAGGACTGTGTTTCTACTTAAGACCGGGTCGGACAGAACCGGGGTATTTTGGGGATTTGTCTTCTGCGGTGAAGAAGGAGGTATCCATACCTGTTATCCTGGCGGGAGGGGTAAAGACACGTCAGGATGCGGAGTCCTTACTGCTTAATAAAAAGGCAGACCTGATCTCTGTGGGCAGGGCCTTGGCTGCAGATCCGGACTGGGCCAGGAAAGCCATGGGGATGAAAGGATATTAAAGAAAGAAGTATAATACTGAATTTTCCAGATAAGAGGAGGGCCCGGCTGATGCCGGACCCTCCTCGATTGCCTAATATTGTTGATTAATCCTTAATGAGGTCTGACCCCCTTTGGGATTTCGGTAATGTCTGTCCGGTCTCCAATACATACATGCCATAATTCCTCCCATAGCCCATCTTCTTCGATGGTATTAAGGAAAGAATTGACGAAGGCTGTTCCTGCAGAATCCTTGGGAAGACCGATACCGTAGTCATCTTCTGAACCAAATTGCTCTCCGGCAATCTGATAGAGATGTGGTGACTGGACCATGGCATTCAGAAGCAAAGTGTAGTCCGTGACATAAGCATCTACCAAGCCCTGCTCTAAAGCGAGCCGGGCTTCTGCATCCGTCTCATATTCCAGGACGGAGGCTTCCGGTGCGTATTTTGCAAGGATTTCCGGTCCTGTAGACCCGGATTGGGTGGCAACGGTTTTGCCGGCCAGATCATCGACTCTATGAATCTTATCATTACCTGCTGTAACCAGAATCCCCTGTTTTGAAGCGTAGTAAGGTCCGGCAAAGTCTACAAACTGCTTCCTGGAATCCGTGATGGAGTAAGTGGCACATACGATGTCCACCTCCCCATTTTCAAGGACGGACTCCCGGCTTCCGGCATCTACTTGGGTAATCTCACACTTCGTCTCATCTCCGAATATATATCGGGCCAGCAATTGGAAGAGACCGGCATCAAAGCCGCGAACTTTTCCGTCCTTCTCATCCATCAGGCTAAAGAGCTGTGAAGTCATAGTGCCCCCTACTCTGAGAACCCCGGATTCTTTGACAGAAGATGCCCATTCATTGGCCAAGATGTCTGCATCACTGGCAACAGGCCCTGAAGAGATGATCCTGGAATAGGCGTCTTTATCGATGCTTTTGCCAGGTTTTGTCTGAAGAGTGGATATACTATTACTTTTGGACCAAAGAACTACAGCTGCCAGAACCCCGAGAAGCACCAAACTTAATAATAGTTTTTTCATGATTTAAACCCCTTGAAATTCGGCAGAAATTGAATCTGTGGCTTACCGGTTACCTCACTGATGGTGATGATGCTATCCATGTCATATAGATACCGGATCAGATCCGGAGTAAGGATCTCCTCAGGTGTTCCTGCTGTTACAAATTTTCCTTTTTTCAATACAATGATCCTGTCACAGTAGATGGCTGCGATATTCAGGTCATGCACTGAGGTAAATACAGTGATATCCTGGCTTTTTAAAAGATCCATAATCTGGTACTGGAACTTGATATCCAGATGGTTTGTGGGTTCATCCAGGACGATCAGATCTGCCTCCTGGGAAAGGGCACGAGCCAGCAGAACTCTCTGCTTTTCACCACCGGAAAGGCTTAGAAAGCTTCTCTCCTCATATTCTTCCATGCCGACTTCCGCCAGGTATTTTCTGGCCAGAGCCGTATCCTGTTTTGTGGAATCCTGCAGGAGCTTCTTGTGGGCAAAACGGCCCATCATAACCATGTCAAGCACTGTCAGGTCAAATTCCACACTGTTTTCCTGTACCATAACGGACATCTTCTTTGCGAATTCCCTGTCCTTGATTTTATGAATATCTTCCCCATCCAGAAAGATTTTTCCTTTATCCGGCTGGTAGATTCGATATATATTCTTCAGCAGGGTAGATTTTCCACATCCGTTGGGTCCCACAAGACCAACAAATTCATCTTTTTTAATTTCCAGATTAATATCGTCGATGATCGCATGATGATCGATGGTATATCCTAATTCTGCCACATTTAATTTGATCGTATCTGCCATCATGCACCTCCAAACTTCGACTTGCTCTTCCTGATAAGGAACAGGAAGAAGGGAGCGCCGAACAGTGCGGTGAGAACACCGATAGGCAGTTCTTCGGGAGAAACGATAACCCTGGAAATCAGATCACAGATGATCATGTAGAAACCTCCCACCAGAATCGCAGCAGGAATCAGCCTGCCGTGTTTGGGCCCAATCAGTGACCGGGTCACATGGGGGATGATCAATCCTACAAATCCGATGACACCGCTGACACTGACGATAGCTCCTGTCAGCAGTGTACACAGGACGATGATTCCCATTTTGATAAAACGGAGATTCAATCCCAGGGTAGTGGCAGCGTCATCTCCCAGCATCAGTATGTCAAGATGCCCTGTGAAGAAGATGATGGCGATGACACACAGAATGAAGATGACGAAAACATAGATAACGGAGCTCCAGCTTGCTCCACTCAAGGAACCCATCATCCAGTACATGGCTGTTTTCTGTTTGTCGGATCCACTCTGTTTGTAGTAGATCATAAAGTTGGTCAGCGCGGTAAAGAGGGTTGACACTGCGATACCTGCAAGGACCAGCTGGGTGGCTGTGATTTTGTTATCCACGGAAGAAACCTTCATGGCGATGACGATGGAGAGCAGAGCTCCCAGTCCTGCGCCAAAAGCGATATGGAAGGTTCCCATGAAACTGAACCATCCGTACATGATAACGGCAACCGCTCCGGCGGAAGCGCCGGATGAGATACCCAGCACATAAGGATCAGCCAGAGAGTTTTTGGTCAGGGCCTGCATCAGGATACCACTTAAGGCCAGGCCGGCTCCCACCATAAATGCCATAAGCACACGGGGGAAGCGGATGGTCCATACGATGGATTCTTCCGATGCAGTCCAGGCCGCTTCGTAGATTTCTTTTCGGGTCAGGTGATTGGCCAAAACCTTACATACAGTTCCGGGACTCACCATGACACTTCCCAGGAAGATAGCCAGAATCAATGCCCCGCCCAGCAAAGCGATCATAAAGATACAGAATATAATAAAGGATCGCTTACTACGTAAGGGTAGGATTGTTAATTTCTTCATACTGGAATGACTCCCCGGTCTTATTTGAATTTATCAGGATAGAGCTGCTGAGCGATGGATTTTACAAGTTCTGCTGAACCTGCGGAACCCTGCATAATCGCACAGTTTGCCACGTAGATCTTGTCCTCTTTAACGGCGCGAAGATCTTTGGTGTAAGTGTTGGTTTTCAGGAATTCTTTCTTGGCATCCACATCCCCGTTGTATTCCAGAATCAGAATCGCATCGGGATCTTTTGCAACTACTTCTTCCCAGGACGGAGTAGCCCAGCCTTTTTCAATCTCGCTGAAGGAAGAGATGGCACCGGCTTTCTCCAGAATGTCACCGGGCATACCCTGACATGCAGTGAAAGGAGCATCCTCACCGGAATCGTATACGAATACATTTACCGGATTCTTAAATGCGTCATCCCCCAGGGTCTTGGCAACCTCATCTAGAGTGTCTTTCATGGCCTGTACTTTCTGAGCAGCTACATCTTCCACCTGGAAGATTTTACCCAGGGTCTCATAATCTTTGTAGAGATCCTCGAATTTTGCACTGTCGGAACATACATAAGGGAAGTAAGGAGCGATATTATGCTGTTTGCAGAAATCGATACTGTAGTTCTTGTCTGAGAATAAACTGTCCCATCCAACCAGGAAATCCGGCTCAACAGCAAGGACAGTCTCTTTAGACACGTCTCTTAAGTTAGTTCCTGCTTCAACTAACTGTTTTACCCCCTCTTCATTGGGATACTGGTAATCAGTATTCACACAGGCACCGGATACGTAACCTGCCATGCAGTCATCCAGTCCCAGGTCGAAGAACATGTCAGCCATCTGATCACCGTCGGCCACAACATGAGTCGGTTTGGCGGTAAAGGTATAATCCACATTTGTACCAAGACCACTACGGTCAAGATTCAGAGTGATGGTTACAGGTTCGTATTCTCCGGTTTCTCCTGCGGATTCCTGTGTAATCTCCACAGAACCTTCTGTCTTGGCTTTGGAACCTTCTTCCTTCTTGGAACCACAGCCGGCCAGCATACCTGCTGCCAGTGTAAGTGCCAATAATGATGCTAATACTTTCTTTCTCATGGTACCTCCTTTTAAGTGTGAAATATCTTTCACATACATCATAGAGTGATTAAGAGTAACATTACAAAAGCTGGTTTTAGGTTTAACTAACTTTTGTATGATAATTTTAACTTTATAAATATAAAATAAATAGAAAAATATTGCTTTAATCAGTGTAATATTATGGATGAGATCAAACTGTTTCCGACAAAAAAGGAGAAGAATACATCTGTTTCCCGTTATGATGTTTTCCATAAAATAGAAACTTTATTATTAGAAAAATCGGTTGAAAAATCTTTTAGTGGAGATGGGAATAATCAATTGAAAGTCCTTCGATTGATTTTAACAGCATGATACTATATAATCTAAGAAGTTATAACAAGTTGGAAAGGAGAAATAAAGATGGATATCTATGAGAAGATAGATCTGCAGGATTGTCCCTTATGCGGAGGGGCTTCTTTGCTTGAGGAAGAGAGAGGCTGTGGTTTTTATGTGACATGTCTGGATTGTGGCTGTTACACGGTGACCATCGATTATAAGTCAAAAGAGGGCAGACTGGATGCGGCGGAGAAAGCGGCCTATCTGTGGAATACGGGCAAGGTGATTTCCAACAGCCCAGGGGAGTGATTCCATCATGAAAAAAATGTTTATTGCCTTATGGCTGATTCTGGCGATCTTCTGCCTGATCTATGGAATACTTGTGAGGCTAACCGGGTCCGGCACCCCGTTTTTTATGGTATGGATCGCCACAGGAGCGCTTTTCCTGCTGTTTGCCATCCTGGTGTGGACGGATCTGTGGAGTAG
This sequence comes from Anaerobutyricum sp., assembly GCA_045226235.1. Lineage (GTDB taxonomy): Bacteria > Bacillota > Clostridia > Lachnospirales > Lachnospiraceae > Anaerobutyricum. Next base: position 3,892 of record JBGVCE010000011.1, on the reverse strand, counting down.
ATTCCCTACGGTTATACACATCTTATTTGTGATTGCAGTGGTCGTCCTATTGATTCTCTTTTTTATTCTGGAAGGACAGATACTGAGTGGCTTTCATGAAAAAGGGGAGGATAATCTTGACTATATTATTGTTCTGGGAGCCCAGGTAAGGGAGGATGGCCCCAGCCCGGTACTGACCTATCGGCTGGAGAAAGCTCTTGACTACCTGAAAGAAAATCCGGAGACCATCTGTATCGTTTCAGGCGGACAGGGATATAACGAACCCTGCACGGAAGCGGAAGCCATGGCAGCCTACCTTATGGAAAGGGGAATCCCTGAGGGGAGGATCATCCAGGAGAAGGAAGCAACCACCACGAAACAGAATATCCGATACAGTATGTCCTTCATGGAACAGGATGCTTCTGTTGGCATCGTCACCAACAATTTTCATGTGTACAGGTCTCTGCGTATCGCAGAAGATGAAGAGCTTAAGAGTGCCTGCGGTATCGCGGCGGGAAGTAAGAGATTTTATCTGCCTAACAACATGTTCCGGGAATTTTTCGCCCTTGGGAAATATTACCTGGCAAAAATACTCCCTATATAAATATTTTCTGTGATATTATCTAAGATAAGATAAGTAATCTACTGGTTCGACTGGAGGGATCATAATGGCAGTTTGTAAGAGATGCGGCACATCATTTGACTATAATAAACGGGAAGGGGTATGCCCTAAATGCTGTTTTTACAACCGCCCTAACAATACATGGCAGGAAGATGACAGCTGGATTAAAAATTACAGTTATGAAGATAACAGTTTCGAGTTTTCCACTCACGAGGCGGATTATGATGAAAGGAATTCCAAAGACCACCTGAAGGACATTCTCTTTGACGGTGACAGGAGATTTGTCATGCCTGGCCATAATGGAAATAAAGAACTTTCCGGAAGCCACACTCATCTGGATGATGGAAGAGTGGTAAAGGGCAGAGGAACCGGCAGACAGAGGAAACCCATGGCTGGGAAGAGCGCGAATTCTCCCGCCAAAACCAAACCCAAATTCGGAGTAGGGACCATAGTGGTTATCATCGTCTGGTTCTATATCATATTCAGTTTTCTTTTAAGTATCATGCGATAGGGGTATATCATGTTTGAGTTTACGTTATTTAAGAGTTTATATTTTGAGATGGATAAGCACAAGATCGAGGGGGTTGTTGAGACCAAAGACGGCAATAAGACAAACCGCCGTCTGGAGGTGGCTTACCCGAAGGTTCCGGAGGTTAAATCCATCACTATTCAGGAGAGGATTCTGCCTATGGTGGACCGGTATTTTTTCTTTGTAAATGATGAGGAATTACCGGTGGAGCTGGCTAAAAGACCGGATGCCAGGCAGGTAATCTACGAGTTCTACAAAGATCATTTTCCGGGCTACCTTAAAAAAGGGCTGACGGGAGACATGACCAAGGAGAATATCCTGGAGTGTTTTGAAGTATTTGATATGCCGGATTACCGCCCCAAGCATGCTTATCCGGGTCTGGTGAAGCTGGAAGATATCAGGAAGGGTCTTGTCCATGATGATGACAAACCCAAGTATTCTTTCCCGGGACTGGAATTGTTCTCGGAGAAGAGCAAGAAAATTCTGATGAATCAGGGAAAACCAGCAGCATCGGGTTGGAAAGGATACTCGGAATTTGATGCGGAGGATACGGATAAGGCCAGAGAGCAGGTAAATGATAAACTGGCAGCCATGAAGAAGCAGTTCTCCTCTGAGATCAGTAATCTGGGTATGAGTGAGGAGGAAATGCTGGAGATAGCCAAATCCGGTAAATCCGCAGAAGAAAAATAAGAGGGACAGAAATGTATCGCCTAGTATCTAAATTGATTTTATACCGTAACCTGGGGGAAAACAGCATACTGAAGCAGCTGTCTGAGATATTCAGACGTTTCGAAAACGGTCAGGACCAGCCGGAAGATCTGGTGACGGATATCTACTGTCAGGTGAAAGCCCTGCTTGACCTGGGGACTACCTTTGGTTTTGATAAGAATCTGTGGCATAATTATCTGACCTTTGTGCTGATTACCAATGAGAATTCCTTCAGCATGACCAGCGAGAAAGTCGGAAAGAATGAAGGGACGGTCAATCACTTTGCCAAAAATGACTTCTCGGTTTTTATGAAGCTCTTCCGATACGATTTCCGTCCCATCGAGGAAGCCCTTGGAATTGATTGCTTCTCCACCCTGCTGCACTACCATTCCATCGCCAAGCAGGAGAGGATGTATAACCGGAATGTCAGTGAGAAGGTTCGTGCCTTATCAGATAAACTGGCTGCGGCGGAGGATGTGGATAGCTTCTTCGATGCAGTGGTAGGATTTTACCGGGATTATGGCGTGGGAATGTTTGGCTTAAACAAAGCTTTCCGCTTTACCACGGAGAACGGTAATCTGGAATTTATCCCTATTAATAACCTGGATAAGGTGGTCCTGGATGATTTGGTGGGCTATGAACTCCAGAAAAAGAGACTGGTGGAAAACACGGAAGCCTTTGTGGCCGGAAGACCCTGTAACAACTGTCTGTTATACGGGGATGCCGGCACCGGCAAATCCACCAGCATTAAGGCAATCCTGAATCAGTATTATGATTCCGGCCTGCGTATGATCGAGATGTACAAGCACCAGTTTAAGGATCTGTCCACCATCATCAGCCATGTCAAGAACCGGAATTACCGATTTATCATCTATATGGATGATCTGTCCTTTGAAGAGTTTGAGATAGAGTACAAATTCCTGAAGGCTGTCATTGAAGGCGGAATGGAGACAAAGCCGGATAATATCCTGATCTATGCTACCTCCAACCGCCGCCATCTGATCCGGGAAACCTGGTCAGACCGGGCGGACAGGGACGATGAGCTGCATCGCTCGGATACCATGACCGAGAAACTGTCCCTGGTTGCCAGATTCGGGATCACCATAAACTATTCAAGGCCCAACCAGAAAGAATTCTTTGAGATTGTAAAACATCTGGCGAAGAAATACCCTCAGATTAACAAATCAGATGAAGAACTGTGCAGGGAAGCCAACAAATGGGAATTATCCCATGGGGGAATCTCTGGAAGAACCGCCCAGCAATTCATCAATCATCTTGCAGGGATTGCCGGGGATGAGTAAAATACAGGTATAATCGGATAAAAAGGAGGAAGCCCATAAATCCTAGGATATATGGGCTTCAAAAATATGAAAAAAATCTTTGGTTACTGAAAAGAAGAGTCTTCTCTGTAACTATGTATATAGTATAATACAAATGTGTACGAAATGTGAAAAAACTATATAAAAAGTATGTTTTTTAGGAGGGAATTATGGGTGTTGTGATCGGAAGACTGGATGATCAGGTGGCTAAGATCTTCCTGGGTAATAATCTGACCAGAAGCACGGAAGATTATCAGAAGATCCTGGAGGATGAATCGATTCCCCAGGAGGAGAAGGATAGGATTATTGCCGCCATGAAGAAAAAGGAAGAGGATGATATCATTCTCTGATGAGTCAGACAGGGAGGAAATAGTAACAGGAGGTTTCCATGAGGATATCAGTTGCATTGGCATACTATAATGGGGGAAAATATATCGAAAAACAGGTTTATTCCATCCTGGGGCAGCTGGGCGAGGAGGATGAGCTGATTATTTCCATCGACGATGCTGCCGATGGGTCTATGGAATTGCTGGAAAGTCTGGCAGGCCAGGATGCACGGATCCGTCTGCTGAAAGGCCCGGGGCAGGGTGTGGTTAAAAATTTTGAACATGCCATCGCTGCCTGCGGGGGAGAGATCATTTTCCTTTCTGACCAGGATGATATCTGGAAGAAGAATAAGGTGGAGCGGGTGATGAAAGCCTTCCGGGAAAATGATGTGGATGTGATCCTGCATAA
>JBGVCE010000010.1:0-3152 GCA_045226235.1 Anaerobutyricum sp. | reverse complement strand
CTCTCTTCCCATTTGCCTGTCCCGGCACGGAACCACGCCAACCCTGACCCGGGACAGTCCCGGGGCAAGCAAATCAGGTAAGAAAGCCCCGGTTATGCCGGGGCTTCCTGACTTTCATACTGTTGTATATATCGATTTACCTTCTTAGAACTTAGTATCCAGCAGATTGATACCGTCGATCTGAAGATCGAAGTAAGGAGCGGAACGATACTCGGACTCATGGAAGTAACCGTCAGCGATAACTTCTGTGTCTTTCTCATATGCTTCGTCGGTATCTACATCAGCCATATAGCTGTCGAGGGCTTTGCCACCTACTGTGAAAGCTGCTGTATCAAATACATGAGCCTCTCCGGCTGCCAGCTGAGCTTTCACTTCATCGATCTTTTCCTGAGTACCTGCTGCAGCTGCCTGCTCATTTACTGCTGTCAGCTCAACAGAACCGGTCTCGAGGGTTCCGGTCCAGTCAGTATCGATAGCTGTTCCATCCATGGCTGCCTTAATGGCATACTCATAGTATGGAGCCCAGTTAATTCTGGAAGAGATGATAAAGGTATTCGGGCAGGAATCAACGGTAGATCCATTGTAGGAAACATCCGGAACCCCGGCCTTCTCACAGGCGGTAGGAGCTCCCATGGAGTCTGCATGCTGGCTGATCAGAACACAGCCGCCGTTGATCAGTTTTGTTGCGCCTTCTTTTTCTGCTGTCTCATCATACCAGGAACCGGTAAATGTTACATCCATCGTAGCAGTCGGGCAGATGGAACGTGCGCCTAAGAAGAAGGAAGTATAACCGGATACAACCTCTGCGTAGGTATAAGCACCAACGTAACCGATTTTAGCTTCTTCTGCTTTGATGGTTCCAGCTTCGATCATCTCGTTCAGTTTCATTCCGGCAGCTACGCCTGCAAGGAAACGTCCCTCGTAGATAGAAGCAAATGCATTGTGATAGTTATCCAGACCTTCTGTGTGAGCCTTTGTACCGGTGGAATGGCAGAACTGCACTTCCGGATACTCTTTGGCTGCCTGGATCATGTAATCCTCATGACCAAAGGAATCGGCAAAGATAATTCCACATCCGGCATCCACCATCTCTTCAGCCGCATCAAAACATTCCTGGCCTTCCGGGATGTTGGTCTTAATAATGTAATTCTCCTCACTGATACCGAGAGTCTTACATGCTTCTTTTGCACCGTTGATGAAGTTCAGGTCATAGGTTGAGTTCTCATCGTGAAGACAGATAAAACCAACCTTAAAGGAACCGGCATCTGCCGCACCTTCAGTACTCTCGCCGCTGTTGCCGCCTTTGCTGCCACAGCCTGAAAGAACTGTCATAACGGTCAGTGCCATAACTAAAAGTAACACCAAACTCTTCTTTCTCATTTCTTTTTTCCTCCTAAAAATAGATCAGGTGTTAAAACAAACGATTCTGTTTCGCTCGTTTACATAAAATATTTATCACAAAGACACATCCTGCGTCAACATGAACATTCGTTCATTCAGTAAAAAGATTGTAAAAAATCAGGAAATCAAGGCCTTTCAATCTGGCAAAATGTCAGCTGATCATCCTCCATGGACTCGATACATGCCAAGGGTTCAATCCGAATCCCCTTGCTGCGCAGGGCATCACCCCCGCCCTGGAAACGTTTCTCGATGGCAACAGCTGCGCCTGACACCTTAGCCCCTGCCTGACCACACAGGTCCACAAGGCCGATTAATGCATTTCCACTTGCCAGAAAATCATCCACCAGGAGTACCTGGTCATCCTCGGTCAGGTAGTCACTGCTCACCACTACATTATAATCAATTCCATGGGTAAAAGAATGTACCGGAACAGAATAGATATCCCCGTCCACATTGCTGGTTTTATGTTTCTTGGCAAATACCACCGGAACACCCATACTCATCCCCGCGGCCGCAGCGATGGCAATCCCGCTGGATTCGATGGTTAGAATCTTGGTCACACCCGAGTCCTTAAAAAGGCGGGCAATCTCCTCTCCAATCTCATATAGAAAAGCTGTGTCAATCTGTTGATTCAGAAAACTTCCGACTTTCAGTATGCCTCCGGGCAATATCTGCCCTTCCTTCCTTATCTTCTCTTCCATCCCCCGCATAACATAAATCTCCTTTAAACTAAAGTATAAAAGGACACCCGTAAGGCGTGTCCTTCGTCTTCTATATTATAATGTTAAACAATAACTTCTCTAAAGTCAACGAAAAAGGCATAAGTCGCACTATTTTCTTCACCCACAAACTTTCCATCCTGCAATGTGTATTTGTTCCCCATCATTTTTAGATTATAAAAGGGTTTTAGTTCTTCGTCAACAATCCTAAAATTGAGAATAGGCAGGGTAAAAAAGAAAAAACCAGGAAGTGACTAAGGCAGTCACTTCCTGGGTTAGCCTCATCTATGTGACAGAGCAATTAATAATAGTAATCGATATTCCCAAAAGACGCCATTTGCCTAATTACCGTTCCAATTAGGCCAATTTGGCCAATTGGGCCAATTGGGCCAGTCAGGATTCTGTGATTGGCCTGGGGTGTCCGGGGTATCAGGCGTATCCGGAGTATCCGGTTTATCGGGCTCATCCGGAGTGTCCGGGGTATCAGGCGTATCCGGGGTATCAGGCGTATCCGGTTTATCGGGCTCATCTGGGGTATCCGGAGTGTCCGGGGTGTCCGGCTGGTCCGGTACATCAGGCTCATCTGGCCCGGCTGGTGTCGGTATATCTGGCGTATCCGGGGTATCCGGGGTGTCCGGCTTATCCGGAACATCTGGCTTGTCCGGATTCACCACAGTTTCTTCCTTCTTCGGATCATTTTTCTTTTTATTAGACTTCTTTTTCTTCTTGGCTACAGTTTTCTTCTTCTTTTCTGTCTTCTTTTTTTCTGTCTTCTTTTTCGTAGAATCGGAAACTGTCTTTTTTCTGGTCTCAGCTTTCTTTTCCGAAGTATCGGAATATTTTGGACTCTCTTCTTTAGATTCCTTATCTGCCGTCTGAGAATCCTTCTTATCCTCAGTAGCTTTGCTTTTCGGCTTATCTGAATTGGAATCTGCAGTCGCATTTTTTGTATCAGCTGCCTGCTTTGTGTCTGCCTCTGCCAGATTCTCCTCTGTAGAGTTCTCACTTCCTTCCTGATCAGATGAATCAGAA
>JBGVCE010000009.1:0-2101 GCA_045226235.1 Anaerobutyricum sp. | reverse complement strand
GTGTTATGCCGAGTTATTAAGCATGAAACACTGTATTCATCATGGTTTTTTGTTTCAACTCTACATAAGATTTTTCTCCACATAAGGCGGGGTTCTCAGTCCGCTGCTTGCGAATGTTGTTCTTAATGAACTGGACTGGTGGATTGCCAGTCAGTGGGAACAAATGCAGGTACACAATCCACTGAAGAGTGACTATCGGATGAATCCGAATGGCACACGCAGAGTGAATTACCTGTATGCAAGGTTGAGGAAAACCAGACTGAAGGAGTGTCAGCTCGTTAGATATGCCGATGATTTCAAGATTTTCACGAAATCCTACAAGGATGCTGTCAGAATTAAATTTGCTGTTGAAGACTGGCTGATGAAAAGATTAAAACTGGAGGCTTCGAAAGAAAAATCAAAGATCACAAATTTGGAGAAGAATTACAGCGAGTTCTTGGGAATAAAGTTCAAGCTGTACCGCAAGGCGAACAAATGGGTTGTTAAGTCACACATGTGTGATAAAGCGATTGACACCCAGAAAAAGAAGCTGAAGGAAGCAATGATACAGGTGTGTAAGGCACATAAATCGGTTTACGATCAGCATAAAGACGCCATTGCTTATAACCAGAAAGTGATCGGTATGCATCAATACTACAGCATGGCCACTATGATCTGCGAAGATGTCCACAGACTGTTCCAATCCATTGATAAAACGATGAAGATGCAAGCGCATACTTTTAATCTGAGCATAGATCCTCCTCCTGTATTAAAGGGAGGGATGGACACCTACTTCTTTGAAAAATATAAGAAGTCAAAGCAGTTGCGTTATATCAATGATCTGGTCATCGTACCTGTGGCTTATTGTAGGTTTGAGATTCCCCTCTGTCACAGCCCTGATATCAATAAGTTTACCAGAGTTGGCAGGGAAAAGATTCATAGGATGCTACAGAAAGAGGAATACGAAGAGACTCTGCTTGAGTTGGCAGACAGTAGTTCTGCAACAGAAAGCATTGAGTTTTGTGATAACCGTATCTCAAGATTTGTTGCATCAAGGGGAAAATGCGAGATTTCAAAAGTAAGTCTGACTGCTGATGAAGCTGTATGCTACAGGCTGATTCCGAAATCTAAAGGTGGTACAGATGCTTACACTAATCTCAGGATCATCCATAAAGAAATGGCAGTTTTGATCAACGCTTACTCTGAGGATACTATTATCAGGCAGATGAAGATGTTCGACCGTAAGGTTTTCAATGCCGATGCGATGAAAAAGATTAACAAGTGGCGAAGTAAGATTGACAGAGAACCTGTCATCCTTAAAGAGCTTAACATTCTTTGGGAATGACTACATTAATAATAAAGACTCTTCCCATGGAACGCCGTGTGCAGTGAAAGCTGCTCGCACGGTGTGGGGTGGGGCGAAAGGCTCGAAAGAGTCTGACCTATCACCATCCGGTCCAAAGCCTGCTGATTCCGAGATGCTGCTTGGTGAGATCCGGTCCAGGAATATATCCATGGTGCCGATCCTCCAGGACATTTCCCAGCTAAAGACACTCTTCCCTCAGGATAAATGGGAGATCTTCTCTTCCAACTGTTCTGCCGTCGCTTATCTGGGATCCGGCCCGACAGCCTATTCTACCCATAAATGGATGTCCGACATGCTGGGGGAAACGACCATCGATACCAGATCAGAGACGATCTCTTCCGGAAGGAACGGATCCGGCAGTCTTCAGAATTCCAAAGCAGGCATGAAACTCATGACACCGGAACAGGTAAGGGAGATGCCGAACCGGGATTGCATCCTTCTGATCGAAGGGATGAAACCGGTATATGACCATAAGAACCGGCCCTTTAACACACGATTGTGGAAAGAGGCTGAGGCAGCGGCCGGAAAGAATGGCTATACCCATCCGGTCCGGGTCATCCACGATAAGGAAAAGGATGTTTACAAGACCGTGGACTGCGAAGAAAAGATTCTGATGATCGACAAGGAGGAGGAAGAGTTTTACCGGAACGCGGCGAAAACAGATAAAAGTATCCATATCTTTGACATGGATGAGGAGGAGTTCCTTTATCTGAACTGGGATGAGCGTAAACCTCTCACAGCAGAGGAATTGCAGGC
>JBGVCE010000008.1:0-2180 GCA_045226235.1 Anaerobutyricum sp. | reverse complement strand
AGAGAGAGGCTTCCCTAGTTTTAGGGAGGCCTTTTTCAATGGCGAAAGGAGATATCTAAGATGAGTAAGAAATATATGAGAGTTCAGAAGAACTTTAACAAAAATGGCATTTCAAGGGTGCCACACAGTGTTGCACCTAAGCTTGGTCCAGTTACACCTTGCAATTGCAGTAATCCTTGCCCTTACGGTAATGGAAGGTCATTTTGTTTTCCCTGCTATCAGAAGCTTGTTGCTGACAGCAGAAGTAACAGTGTTGCTACAGGTAATGCCTAAAGAGGTGTGGTATGGACTTTGGCTATTTTCATGAAGAAGAGTCTGAGCAGTTTGCCTTCTATAGGATTCCCCAGGTGCTCTTTAAGGATGAAAAGTTTGCAAAGCTTTCTACGGATGCCAAGGTTCTGTATGGATTATTTCTGAATCGGGTATCCCTTTCCAAGAAGAATCACTGGATTGATGAAGAAGGCAGAGTGTATGTCTATTACACCCTTGTTAGTATCCAGGAGGATTTGCATTGTGCAAGTCAGAAGGCATTAAAGCTTTTAAAGGAGCTTGAGAGTTACGGACTTATCGAAAGAGTTAAGCAGGGACTTTGTAAACCTGACAGGATCTATGTGAAGAACTTTATCCTGCTTCAGGAATCACCAGTCCGGAGTGGTGAAAATCACCATACCGGTGTAGTGAAAATCACCAGCCCGGAATGTCGAGAATCACCACCTAATAATACTGAGTTAAATAATACTGAGTGTAGTAATACTAATCTTATCTTATCTAAGAGCAGAGAAGATGAGAGGGAGTTATACAGACAATATTTATACCAGTCACTGGATATAGAGATACTTAAGGAACGCTATCCCTATGGAGTAGAAGAGATAGATGAGATTTTTGACATAATCCTGGATGTGCTATGCAGCAATCAGAAGTTTATTACTATATCTGGGGATAAAAAGCCTATTAACGTAGTGAAAAGCAGATTTATGAAATTGGATAGCAGTCATATCCAGTTTGTCATGGACAGTATGAAGGACAAGACTACAAAGGTTCGCAATGTAAAGAAATACATAGTGGCAGCACTTTATAATGCGCCAATTACGATTAACAACTATTATCAGTCGCTGGTCCAGCATGACATGGCGACAGGAAAAATCTAAGGAGGAATGACAATGGAACAGATTACAATTGATATTCAGCTTGATCCTATGAAGGATGGAATTAAAGTACCGGAGACAGATGTATCCAGACCTGATGCTCATGCTGTGATTCTTGGAACCAACGGCAAAATCAGACAGATTTCTATGAAGGAAGCAGAGACAATCCTTGATCAGATGGCTACTTGTGGGGCTGGAACTCATCTTGGACAGTCAGATTATATTGCTGTTTATAACAAGGATAAGCTTTTTAAGGCTGAAGGAGAGGAGTACCTGGTAGGCAGTGTTCTTATTTTTCAAAGATCTGGGAACGTCCTTAAGGCTATTCCTGATGATGAGATTGGTGATCTCTTAGAGGTTGCTATGGCACAGATGGATACTTTGAAGGCAGGAGATGCCTGCTTTTCTGCAATGCGTGTTGATTAAGGAGGGAATATCATGAGTAGAACAATACCGAGAGCCTATGTTACTGCAGCATGGAATAAGAATCCGGTTGTGGCAAAAGAAGATGCCAAGAAATACTGCCAGGAACTGGTAAAGGAAGGATACCTTCCGCTTTGTCCAATCCTTGCTTTTGATGGAATCTTTTCAGCTGAGGATACAGAGGCTCATAAGAGATTTAAGGAGATGTCAGAGGATCTTCTTCGTAGAGCGAGATTTCTTGTAATCTGCGGTAATAAGCAGAATGAAGAGGTTAATGATGATATCGCAATAGCCAGAAAATCCAAGGTTATTGTTACAACCTTAGATGGAGTTATTGGACTATGACTGGCCCAAATAGAAGGGAGGCGATAATTCGTGGTTAATGAAGAACTATCAGCCAAGTCGCTCCATTTCATGGTGGAAAAAGGTGTTAAGCCAACAGCCAGGTTGTTACTTAATGTTCTAAAAGCTTATTTGCGTCATAGGCATGATAAAAAGTACTTCGGGAAGGAAAAGGTTAAGACCGGTAAGATGCCTGTGAAAAAACTCATTAAGCAGGGCAAAGGTGCTCAGAAGATTGAACTGGATGGTGAAGATATCCATCTGTTTAAT
>JBGVCE010000007.1:0-8386 GCA_045226235.1 Anaerobutyricum sp. | reverse complement strand
TTTGATGACCATGGACGCGGTGGATCTGGCCGGTCCGGGCCTGCAAGAAGTCTGTAACTCTCTCGGGGTTCCTCCGGTGCTCAACTTCGGTCCCTGCCTTGCCATAGGGCGTATCGAAATGGCAGCATGTGCACTGGCTGAGGCTATGGGGGTGGACCTTCCCCAGCTTCCGGTTGTAATCAGCGCACCACAGTGGCTGGAAGAGCAGGCTTTGGCCGACGGCGCCTATGCCCTTGCATTGGGATTCCCGCTTCACCTGGCATTACCGCCTTTTGTAACAGGAAGTACAACCGCAGTAAGTGTTCTGACCGAAGGTTTAAAGAATATGACCGGTGGGCAGCTGATCATAGATACAGAAATTAATTCCACTGTGGACACCATGGAAACTCTTATCAGAGATAAACGCAAAGCTCTGGGATTGCCATCATAAGGAAAAGGAGGGTTTTACTATGTTAATGGATCAGATAAAACCTCTTGTGATCCCCTTCAGCCCGGATAATGTGGCGATTATTAAGAATAAAGATCTCTGTTCGGAATGTGGTCACTGCTACAGTGTCTGCCAGGAAGAAATCGGAGTAGGTTCAAGATATCATTTTCTGCCGGGAGAAGAGTATAAATGTATTGGATGTGGCCAATGTACCGCTGCCTGTCCTGAGGAAGCCATCACCGGCCGGCCTCATTATAAAATTGTGAAAGAACTGATTAAGGATCCGGAGAAGATTGTAATTTTCTCCACTTCTCCTTCCGTCCGTGTCGGCTTTGCAGATGGTTTTGGAAAAAAACCCGGAACCTTTGCCCAGGATGAGATGGTCGGGGCCCTCCGGGCTTTGGGTGCTGACTATGTTCTGGACGTTACATTTGCCGCAGACCTTACCATCATGGAAGAAGGATCGGAACTTTTAAAACGTATTCTATCCGGTTCTGCGCCTTTGCCTCAGTTTACAAGCTGCTGTCCTGCCTGGGTTAAGTATTTCGAGACATGGCATCCGGATAAGCTTGCACATATCTCCTCTGCCAAAAGTCCAATTGGCATGCAGGGCGCTCTCATAAAGACATATTATGCCCATAAGATGCACCTGGATCCGGAAAAAATCGTATCTGTTGCGGTCACACCTTGTACCGCAAAGAAGTTTGAGATTACCAGAGAAGAATTATGCGATTCAGGAAAGCTTCTAAAGCTGGACAATCTTCGTGATAACGATTATGTAGTGACCACGAAGGAATTGGTGCAATGGTGTAAAGAAGAAGGCCTGGATATCGATCATATCACTCCTTCCAAATTCGATAATATCCTTGGTGAAGGAACCGGCGGAGGAATGATTTTCGGCAATACCGGCGGAGTCATGGAAGCCGCTCTGCGAACTGTTTATAAAGTTCTGGAAAAGAAAGATCCTCCGGATGGCTTCTTTAAATTGGAGCCGGTAAGGGGATTAAAAAACCGGAAGGTGGCAGAGGTGGAAATCGCAGGCCATAAGCTGAAAGCCTGTATTATTTACGGAACTGCAGAGGCAGACCGTTTCCTGAACGAAGATATGAGCGGATATCATTTTGTCGAGGTAATGACCTGCCCGGGAGGCTGTATCAGCGGAGCGGGACAACCGAACTGTGGAGTAATGCCTGTACCGGATTATGTCAGACAAAACCGAATCAATTCCTTGTATTCCAAAGATGAGAGGTCAACCTACCGTAACTCCATGGATAATCCGGAAATCACGCAGATATATACAGAGTTTCTAAAAGAGCCTCTTGGTCCTCTTTCAGAGCTCCTTCTGCATACGACATATCATAAAAGATAGATAAATTGCTTTTGACAGCTCAAGAGGGAATCAATTTCAATATCGAAATTGGTTCCCTCTTTCGCTTTGTATTATCTTTTCATCAGCAAAGGAATCAAGTCAAATGGTTCTGTCCAGGTCTGTTCATTAATGACTCTTTTCCTCTTTTTTTAACAAATATTTTACATACAGACTATATTCATCTTACCTGAGATCAGGTTTTATTTGTACACTACTGTAAATTCCTCACAAACCACTTTTATATTCTCATCAAATGTCCTATTCACCGATGCAAGTTCATCGGTAAGAAAGCTTTCATGAACCATTCGCCAATATTCTAAAGACCTATCGCCTTCCCCTTCTTTAAAAGCGTGATCAGATGAAACCTGATTATAACCTGTCACATATACTATCATCGTTTTTATAATACAAACCGCCTCACCATTTGAATTCAGGATAATACTATAATCTCCTGCCTTCGGGAGAGGCTCATTATTAATCAGATATAGATCATATGCAGAGCATGTAGCAGTTTTTATACCCTGGATGACTAATTCCGCAAGCTTATCCGGGGCTTCTCCAAAAGCCCAGGATTCATATGTTCCGGATAACCCGGATTTTTCCCATAATTCTTCCGCTGTCATATTTTATGAATCTCCTCTACCGGATTTTGTCCATATTTTATTTTATCACTTATCTATCTATAATGTTTATCTTTTTATACTTTTTAGCCCTCCATGGAATAAAGCGAATCTTTATATCGATAATAACGGACTAAGTGTCGTTTAAGATAGCTGCTTTTCTTCTTATCTTTCTGTTCTTAAAATCATTAAAAAACAAATGCCCTACTAGAGTATATAGAGTTAATAACCCATATATACAGCAATAACCCGAATATACACATACTTCATAATGCTATTCCCAGAGAACATTTTGTTATATGAATAAAATCTATCATGACTTATACTATCAACAACAGCAAACCGTATTTGTTTTAAATCCAGGAGGTACAATCATGAAAAAAAGGTTATAAGTGGATAAATACTCACTCTCTGTCGTTTCTTTGTCACATACTCGGTATCATACCAAATCTCCCTCCTTCAAGGAAAAGAAAAAAGACCATCCTAAGATGATCCCAAACTCTTCTAAATATCGAGTAAATAATTAAGAACGTATTTTTCTTTCATTATTAGGGTCGTTTTTATCATTGCCGCATTTAAGTCTATCTGCGCCGCCTGTTACCATTTCAAGATCTTCCAAGTTAAGATTCATTCTTTCTGTCATTGTTTTTCCCTCCGTTTTTCTGAATTTCTTTTTTCCGCTTACACTTATTTAGTACGAATAATTTTGATGGAGGGCTAAAGTTAATGTGCCTGGGGCTGTTTTATATTCTTTCTTTAATATAGCTATCGGCAATAATGCTCGATCGCCTGATGTACAAATTCAGCAGTACCTTTCCCACCATACCCATCTATGTTGGTGGTAAAGTCTCCGCCTCCGGCATACATTTTGCCAAGACCACTTAGGATCTCATTGGTACAGGTATAGAAATGCTCTGTGATATAATCCTGCAATTTCTTTACGAGAGCCTGTGCCTCCTCAGAAGCAGGATCTGTTTCAAGGATTGCTCCGAATTCGGTGAAGATCATCATCATTCCTTCTCCAAGATCCCTGTTCTCCTTATCGGTCCTTCCTTTGGATTTTTCCTCAAACTCTTTGTAGGCCGGGGTTTGCCCCCAAGATGCTTTGGCCTGAGCAGCGTATTCATCAATCTTTCTTGTATCGAATGCATCAAATGTCAATTCTCTCACCCCCATCGCTTTAATTCCCACAGCAAGGTCGATCAGATTCTCGATATGTTCCTTTTTCAGTTTCAGGAGCTCAATCTGTTGTGCAAGCGCTTTACTCCTGTCGAAATCGGGATTGCTGATGATCTTTTTGATGTCCTTCAGTGGGAATTCCAATTCCCGGAAAAGGAGAATCTGCTGAAGGGTCTCCAGCGCCTTGTCGTCATACAGCCGATAACCTGCGTCCGTATATTCTGTTGGTGGAAGCAAACCGATCTTATCATAATACTGCAGGGTGCGTATACTCACACCTGACAGTTTACTGACTTCATGAACTGTCATCATAGTTCCAAACCCTCCTTGCTTTGGTACTGTTACTATAAACCATAACGTTACGTAGGAGTCAATACCCTGGGGGCATCTTTTTGAGAAAAAAGACAGCCACCGATATGGTGGCTGAAAAAGTGTAGTATCGAATTCTGAAGATATTACTATTTTATAAAGAACTGATCAAAGCCTGATGTCTCCAGGATCTCTTTAACCTCTTCACTTACTCCGGTCATAACAAAGTTACTTTTATCCTCCAATGCCTTGTACATCATCAAAAAAACACGCAATCCGGCAGAGGATACATAGGACATCCGGCTTACATCGACATGAATCGCATTGATATCACTGCCTGCCTCCCGGAACTGCTTCAATAATTCCGGAGCGGTGATTGTATCCATGCGGCCCTGGACGGCCACCTCAAAAGTCCCATCCTTCACCTCACTTACAACCTTGAATGGAAGGTTAAGATCAACAGGTTTCGCAGCCTTCTTTTCAGCCACAGTAAGTTCCCAGAGCATCATTTTCTTAAATACATCCCGAACTGCAGAATCCGCCTCCGGGTTTCCATTGAGAGAGGCAATCCGGTCAGGAAGATAATCGGCCATACATATCTCATGAAGCTCAAACCCCATTTTCCTGATGAACTCGGTAACCTTTGCATCATCAGGATCAAAGAAAACACTATCATTGAATTTAACATCTGCTGTTGTAGCCGCAGCGCGGCTTGTCACTTCCTCATAAAGAGCATTCATTTGGGGATCATTACCCAGTGTTGCAGCGACAACCTCCTTATCATGAAGGAAATAAGCCCTGTCTGTGATTACCCAGCTCCCGCCATATGTCTGAAGAAGACGGTGGATATTGGAAAATACTTCTTCCAGCTCGGATTGGTTAAAATACATCAGAAGACCTTCAGTGGTGATCAAAAGGTTATGGCTATCCTCGGTAAATGCTGCCTTGAGGGATTCGTAATTCGTAGCATCAACAGCATGATAAGTGGTCGTGTCACTCTTCCCAATGATAGATTCTACAGCAGGGGCAATGGCCTCGATGACAGCAGGAAGGTCAAATCCATAGTAAGTTCTCCCCTGGCGGGACAGCCGAATACCGCGGGAAGTATAACCGCAAGGGAGGTCCACAATCTGACGGTCTTCCATACGGTCAATCAGCCGGTTCATAGCCCGGAATCTCGTCTCAGTGACGATGGTATATGCAGGAAAAAGCCTCCTGACCTGTTCAAGCAACTCCTTAGGAACAACCTTATTTGGCACACCTGCACCAAAAGCCTCAAATCCCAGCGCATCAAGCAGGCGCTGTGCATCCTGGTCTCCAACAGCAGCATCAAGCTGGACACAGGCTTTTGCAGTGTTAAACACGGGGTTGACAAGTTCTCTCAAATCCTGAGTATTCATAGATACCTCCATTAGTTCATCCTATTCTTTATAACTGCTTCTTTTTGCAGTTATTTTACACTAAGTTACAATTAAACAAATACAATTAAATATGATGCCATTCCAAACCACAATCAAAACCATCATAGCTCACGAAGGACAGATTCGTTATTCCTTCCTTATTCGCTCTGGATCTGTTGGCCTCAAGCGCACCACTTACTATATCTAGCCCGATCACTTCACTGTCCGGATTCTTCTTTGCCATTGGGAATGCCAGGTATCCTCTATACTTAATCTTATATCCATTTCCAGCCACCCCATTGACGATCAAATAATATTCAAAGGGACTTTTTCAAATAATATCTGATATGTCCCTTCGGACAATCCTCAAGTGTGCCGAGCACAGAGTAACCGTTTTTTTCATAAAATCCCTTTGCCTGAAAATCGTAGGTGTCCAAATGCACGAGATGACAGCCTTTCTCCATTGCCTCGCGTTCAACTTCGCCAAGCAGAATGGATCCCAACCTTTGTCCGCGATACTGCTCATTAACCCAAAGGATATCGACTGCCACTACATTCCAACAGTGCATGATTGCAAGACATCCAGCGATGATATTGCCTTCCTCATCAACGATCTTTTTACTTACAGATTCAAACAGTTCACTCTGCGTTGCAGGCACCATAGACAGATTATATTCTACCAACTTATCTTTGATAAACCCGTCATCACCATCTGCAATTGGAACTATATTGTAGTTCATTTTTCATTCCTCCCAATAAACACCGATGTAAATTCAAAATTGCTTTTATTTTTTGCTCATAACTGGAATCAATCAAGTCTATACTTTGCGTTCAGAACATATTCCTTATCTTCGCCGGTATCCGGATATAGAATTTTGTCAATCTTAATAATGATAGTATATTTTATTCTATCACCTATCTACCATATTGGTTACCTTTTTTCTCTTGCTCTTTTAACTTTGACAACTTTTGTTTTAGTCCTCCAACAAAATTCTTCTTACTGGTCATTTTTGGTGACTTTTCAAGCACAGTGCAACTTTATCGAAGTAAACGCGACCCTGCCATTGTCTTTCTGTATGAAATTCATCGGCAGGGTATTTTTTTAGCTTAAATTAGACTGGTTTTTTCGGAAAAACAGCGTAATATATAGGGTAAGCAGGGAAAAATAGGCGCACGAAAGCAGAGGTTACCTTTCGCTGATTTTTTTCTCAGAGTAAATGCAACCCCTCTTTTTTCGATATGTTATCCGGCCTGGCTGCTGTGATCTTAAGTTTATCTGTCCTTTTCTGCTGGCTTCATTTCGATGTGCCACCCGAAGTTCGCATCGGGATCGGGACCCTTCCAATAATCCCAGGGTCCATAGGAGTATCCCAGCTTAAGGCGGTAGGCCTGGATATAATTCATGGGGAACTGGTCCGAGTCCTTGTAACCCCAGGGATTTGAATCAATATCATGGCCTGCCTTGACCCAGCTCCGCAGTGCATCGCGTTCTGGTTTTGTCATGGGAACAGTGCGGTCCATATCGTGGAAAGCCTCCATATTGAAGGAATAATCATAGCTGCCTTTCCGGTAACGCATCAGTGCACCTCCTTGCGGAAAACGGACTTCTTAAGTGTCACTTCTTCGGGTGGGACCGTGTGGCACTTAAGGA
Organism: Anaerobutyricum sp.; assembly: GCA_045226235.1. GTDB lineage: Bacteria > Bacillota > Clostridia > Lachnospirales > Lachnospiraceae > Anaerobutyricum. The sequence goes on along the minus strand of JBGVCE010000007.1, from coordinate 1,431 downwards.
GTTTCAATATCTCTTCTCCATACATAAAAGAAAACATCTCATAAGGGGATCTTCCCCCGATACTCTCCCTGTGATAGGAATTGATATGGTCCATCATTATACGGATATCTTCCTGTGTGCAATGATCGAAACTGCTCCCTTTCGGGAAAAAACGGCGTATGAATTCATGGTTTCTCTCTGCGGATCCTTTCTGGTCCGGACGTCCCGGATCGCAGTAAAAGATCCTCGTCCTCTGCCTCCCGTCACTGCTGTTTTCCAAAGCAACAGGATTGGAGAACTCGGAACCGTTGTCCGTCAGACATACCTGGAACACCTTACAGAAAAGATCATGTCCGATCGTCTCATACAGAAGATCGAAGATGTCGATAACGGATCTTGAGTCATTATGATCCCGGAGAAAGGCGAGCATCATCTCCGCCTGGACAAAGTGCAGCGTGAGGAGGACCTTCCCTCCTTTCTCCCCCTCCACGGTATCCATTTCAACAAGGGGAATGTCCGGGTTTTCTTCCATAAATGCAAGGAAGCAGTCATAAGTCCTTCCGATCCGGCATGTCCTGTCGACTTTTTTATGGACCCTGCACCTTCGGGACCGGAAGCGGACCTTGCGGGGCAGATCAATGTTCCTGGCTTTGATCAGGCCCGAATCAATGAGGCGGTAGACAGTGCTCTCACTGACCATGATCTCATCCGGATGGGTGATGCAGATGTGATGGGGAGACTGGCCTTTCAGGATCAGCGGGGAGATGAGGTCGTCCAGGGCAGAGATCTCTTTCTCTGAAAAAGACAGTCCTTTCCGGATCTCGCTGAGTACATCGTGGTATTTCCGGTCCGCAGTCTGTGCACGGTAGTAACTTTTCTCCAGGGTGCAGTCCCCCTGTCTGCCGCAGCCGTTGCAGACATAGGGCGGTTTTTTAAGGATGCTGCATTCCTGTTTGCTGAAATCCGGACAGAAACGGTTGCAGAGGATGCAGTTTCTGCATTTCTTAAATCTCCGTTCGGAAATACAGGGGGAGCAGATATGGCTTCTGTCACAGTGAGTCCGGTGCCTGCAGGCATTGTAATTCCACACGGCAGTGCCTTTCTTTTCATGGACAAGGTGGGAACGTATCTCCCTTGATATGGTGGACCTGTGCTTTCCAAGTTTGATGGCGATCTGGCTCAGTGATGTTTTTTTGGCAAGTTCTGCCTGGATCATGATACGGTCATCGATGGTAAGTCTTGTATAATTCGTCATGATAACTCCTTTCCTGAAGCCAGGCCGGGACAGGACAACTATACCATAAAAAGAAGCTGGGAAAGAAGTTCCTGGGCAGATAAAAAACACGAAAGGCGTGGATGGCGTGGATAAGTCCTGTTCAGAAAAACTGTCCATAGATATCTATAGAGGACTTACCCACTCAATCCACACCACTACGACGACTGTATGTCAAT
>JBGVCE010000006.1:0-2219 GCA_045226235.1 Anaerobutyricum sp. | reverse complement strand
GTGAATCTTCCAGAGGTTAATCTCCGGATTCTTTATATACAGGAGGCGAATAATCCAGGAAAGAGGATACTTAAGAAAGATAGCGTGAGCATCCGGAGTCCCGGTAAAAGATCCATCCAGAATCTGCATAATCACAGAATCATCGTTTACCTCATAGCTAAAAGGAATGGTGGTACAGATCCGGTACAACAAGGGCAGAACAGTCCCCACAGCCAGTAAGAGATTAATCAGCTGATTCAAAAACCGAAACCAGAGTTTCTCTGCCAGTTCTTCTTTTTTCTTTTGGTATTTTTCAAATCTTTCTTTCATCGTTTTTTCTTTTTTGGTAAAGCTGTCTGGATTTTCTATCTTTTTGTCCCCATATCATCCTTAAGGAACTGATTATAATTCCGGATCAGATAAGAAGTTCCGCTGTGTTCACACAGGCGGTAGATACAATCAATCATATAGTTCTGGGGGTTATAATAAACACCCGGTTCAAATGTTTCATAATCAAACCGCACAGAATATACGCTGCTGCCGTTAGACACCACGATATAGTATACGGAATCATAGGAGTCGTTGTAATCTCCTCCCACCAGGGCATGGGCCCACCCGCCTTTTAATTCCTCGGAAACGAGGTGGACTCCCGTCACCTGGGAATTGGAATCTACTCTGCCAAACATATCATTAAAGTAAGCTCTCACATTCTGAATGGGGTCGGAGTAGAGAGCAGCTTCCTCCCTAACCATCAAGGTAGCCGTGTTATTGCTGGTATAGAAGGTATAGTTATTACCCTCCTGCTCTACCCTCTCAAAGAAATCTCTGGGATATCCGAAGGAAAACTCGTTATTAACCTCCACGATATTGTAATCACTGGGATTTGCCACCGCATCATAATCCGGGTAATTGGAGTAGGATACTCCATCCAGGGAGATTTCCTGCGCTCCCGTTACCGGAGTGGTGACAGGCGGGGTGGCAGCCGTGGCTACGGAAGCCTGGGTTGTGGCTGCAGCCTGAGTTGTGGAAGTCTGGGTTGTGGCCGCATCCTGAGTAGTGGCCTCAGGTACATCCTTACCACCTGTTTTGGCGGTATCGTCTTTTTTATCTCCCAGAATAGACTTACCCAGAACAATAATCGCCACAAGGAGAACAACGACGGCTGCAATGCCTCCTATTAACTTCACCTTATTTCCGGAATTCCGGTTATCCCTGTCATCCTCCAGTACCCATCCGCTGTCTCGCCACTCTTCTTCCCGGCTCCGGGATTTCCTCTCCCGGTAATCAGCGTCCTTGGCATACCTTCTTCTGCGGGCATGATCATCCGGTTTCCTCCTCAGTATCTCAGTCTCCTGTTCAGCCGGTTTTCCGTAATCATACTTCCCAAGAACCACCGTCTCGTCTTCCTTTTGATTACCGGTGGTTTTTCTATTAATGATAAATGTCTCGTCCCCCTCCTGGCCAACGATCTCAGTCACTGTTTCTCCGAAATCACCATAAGCCGTGCTCTCATAATCACCATAGGGGAGATCAAAAGATTGTTCTCCCGGCTCACCCAGATTCCTTCCACATCGGGGACAGAACTTTGCACTTTCTCTTATCTCTTGCCCACAATCCGGGCATATCCTTAACGCCATTTTCTCCCAACCTTTCATCCACATCCAATCTGTTATGACATAGATATGGTACAATCCCTGTTAGAATCAGTATACCATGGAATGGGCTTTATTTATTTTTATTTTTCGTTTTTTCAGGTATTTTTTTGTTATCTTGAGTCACTTTTTTTGAGGTGATTATTATCCTTCCTCCAGGGTATTTCGTATTAAAAGGTGTAAGGATAAAACAGGAAAACTGATTAGGAAAAAGAAATGAAGGGGGAAAATAATATGTCAAGAATCATCACAGCTTTTTTAATTCATACACTCATTTGCGCAGCACTGTCTTTCGTACTCATCTATACAGGAGCCCTTTTTATGGGCACAATATTCACCTTTGACTTAATGCTCATGGTGATGCTGCCATTGACCATCGGATTGATCGGAGCATATAATGCATCCATTCATATGAATCATTTTATATAGTCCGTTTTTTTACCATTTACCTCATACAATCAAGGATTAATTCCAACAGAAGGCCGCGGCATAAGCCACGGTCCAATGGCATCAACCAGTTCGATTTTTATCATCGGACTGGTTTTTCTATTGAAAAGAGCGCAAAATACCCCCTATCCTCAGGAATGA
>JBGVCE010000005.1:0-6049 GCA_045226235.1 Anaerobutyricum sp. | reverse complement strand
ATCCGCAATCAGCTTTCGCTCCCTTACTCTTATATCTGTAAATTTCCCTATATCCCCAGGGCTCATCTCTCTGTCCAGTGTGAGTATCGCTTAATCCACACTGCATCCCCAGTCGTAATTCCCTACATGGATCTTATAGGTTCCAACGATCATGCTCTTAGCCATATTTACCTCCTCATGCATTTCTATTTTTACCAAGACTGATCTTTCTCTGCGTTAAAATCAATCAATACTATATCAAAAGAGATTATATCATAGGGGAATCTGTTTTTCTGAAAATATCATGGGAAAATGAGAAGAATATAAGAAGAAGCACCGTAACTCCGAATCTCGTCGCAATTACAGTGCTTCTTTTTCTGTGGAATCATCTAACGGATTCCTGTAAAGTTTACTCTAGGTGATTAGTATTATATATTCCGCTTTTTATCAGGAAAGTGTCTTTAAGATCCAATCCACATCGTCTGTGGTCTTCATCTTCTCGAGCACTTCTGCGTCATCCAGACATCCGGCAATCTTGCCAAGCAGATCCAGATGCTCATCACCGATACCTGCGATACCGAATACCAGCTGAGCCTTCTCATCACCAAAGTCAACACCTTCCGGATACTGAAGCATGGTGATGGCAGTCTTCTTAACGGTTCCTTTTGCCTGAGCAGTTCCATGAGGAATGGCAATACCCATACCCATGTAAGTGCTTACCAGACGTTCTCTTTCCAGCATAGCATCGATATATGATGGCTCAACAGCGCCTCTCTCCACCAGGAGTTCTCCGGCTCTGCGGATTGCTTCTTCCTTGCTGACGGAAGGCTGGTTTAACTTAATGCTGTCCTTGATGATGACATCTTTCTTCACTACAGAATCAATGACATCCTGTACCGGATCTTCCACAGGAGCTGCAGGGGCTTCTGCAGGAGCATCCAATGTGGTAAGCTGCACATAGAGATCATCCAGACCCGGATCATTCAGGAAGTTGCCGATGGTGACAAGCTGTGCCTGAGGTGCGGATTTTCTTGCACGATCCTGAAGTGTAGTCTGTACTACTGCGATATCACAGTCTGCCGGGATATTGTCCACGGAGGTATTGGTAACAACGACATCAGGTCTTGCTGCTTTAATTCTGTTGCGGAACTTGGTAGCACCCATTGCGGAAGAACCCATACCGGCATCACAAGCGAAGATTACCTTACGTACAGCACCTGCATCTGTCACAGTTGCTGTGCCTTTGGCCTGAGCCTTCATATCTGCCATCTGGCCCTGAGCCTCTTCGATGGAAGTGGCAGTATCTGTAGAACGGATAATCACGGAAGCGATTACAAATGATACTGCTGCTGCAATCAATACGCCGATTATGATCAGTAAAACTTTGTCCTTAGGAGCCATAGCCAGGAAAGCGATGATAGATCCCGGGGAAGCAGGTCCTTTCAGACCGCAGCCGGTCAGGGAGAACCATGTGATGGCACAGATGTTACCAACGATAGGAGCGATGATTACAACCGGGTTCATCAATACATACGGGAAGTAGATCTCATGGATACCACCCAGGAAATGAATGATGATCGCGCCGGGGGCGGAGTCTTTTGTTGCTTTGTCCTTTGCAAATGCCCAGTAGGCACACAGTACTCCAAGACCAGGACCAGGGTTAGCTTCCAGCATGTACATGATGGACTGGCCGGCAGTTTTAACCTGCTCTGCACCGATCGGGGTGAAGATACCGTGGTTGATGGCATTGTTCAGGAAGAGAACCTTGGCAGGTTCGATAAAGATAGCGGCTAACGGTAACAAATGGTGCTTAACCAGAACATCTACACCAGCTGTAAGTACTGTCAGGATCGCTGTCATGAATGGTCCGATTACATAGTATCCGATGATTGCAACCAGCATACCCAGGATACCGACGGAGAAGTTGTTAATAAGCATCTCAAAGCCTGCAGGCATTCTGTTTTCCATGAATTTATCAAATTTCTTGATAATCCATCCTGCAAAAGGTCCCATAACCATGGCACCCATGAGCATCGGCTGTCCTTCGACACCACCGACACCGGCGATACAGCCCATAACAGCGATGCCACCGATGACGCCGCCGCGGGTGCCGCCTATCATCTTACCACCGGTATAAGCAATAAGAATCGGCAGCAGGAAGAAAAGCATGTAAGGGTGAATGGAAGCCAGCTTTTCATTTGGCAGCCAGCCATCCGGAATAAATAAAGCTGTGATAAATCCCCATGCGATAAATGCTCCGATGTTGGGCATTACCATGGCGGACAGAAACTTTCCAAATCTCTGTAGTCCGTTTTTCATATAATTTCTCCTCTTAAATTTGATTCCTCACAAAAATGTTTCTCATAAGGCATACACCCCAATACGTTTATGCCTAATCATTTAATCGGACTGAATATATATGATAACGGTACCGGAACGAAATTCTGTTAATCAGTAAACTTCCACACCATGCTCCTTACAGGCAGCCAGGAAGGATGCCGGAAGACGGCCGTCAGAAATAACGGCATCCACATCAGCCAGCGTGCCAAAGGTAAAAGTGCTGTGTTTACCAATCTTTGATGAGTCCATGAGGGCAACCGTCCTCACCGCTCTGTGGATGACTATCTCCTTCAGCAGAGATTCTTCATAGACATTACAGGCGAATCCCGTCGCTTCATCATAGGTTGTAACTCCCATAAAGGCGACATCAAAATTCATCTTCTGTAACTCTTTGATACCCTGCATACCACAGACACTCATACTGTAACGGTTCAGCGATCCGCCCGGGATCACCACCTGAGGTTTTTCCAGTCTGGCAAGCTCCATGGCGCAGCTGATTCCACTGGTGACGATCAGGTTGGGCTGATCGTCCAGTTCCGCTGCCAGCATGGTTGTTGTGCTTCCGGAATCCAGAAAAACCGTTGCTCCGGGAGTGATCAGTTTCTTTGCCTTCAAGGCGATCTTTTTCTTTTCCTTCACATTTCTGACGCTGCGCTTACCCAGAAAGTCATCCGTGCCGACCACCAGATCCACTGATTTGGCGCCGCCATGGATCCGGACGATTCTTTTCTTCTCGTCCAGATTCTTAAGGTCCGTGCGCAGAGTCATGTCAGAAACATTGGGAAATGCCTCCTTGAGCTGGGCAAAGGTAACCTCTCCCTTCTCATTGATCAATGCCGCGATGGCATTGCGTCTGCTCTCAACAGAATCCATAATTCCTCCTTCCGGGATCAGTCCAAAACTCCCGGAAGAATCTTGTACCGACCCGTTATTCTGTTATGAAATTCGCAAGAAGATATTCTTCTGCTTCAGGACACCACAGTCCCTTATGTGCATCCACTATGTCCGCAAGAGCAGTATATCTTTCATCCTCTTTCCCTTTTTCTCTGAGATCTGTCAGAGCGATAAGAGGCATCTCAAGATGATTGTAGATTAATTTCTTTCCACCGGGGATCTTAGGAAGATCCAGGATGGTCTCGGCAGCTGCATTCAGACCACCGATATGAGTAACCATAACAGCCGGGTTGATGCGGCCTGCTGCGGTGAGTTCAAGACACTCGATCATATCAGCAGTATTGCCACCGGTGGTTCCCATTACGTGGGTGGAATTATAGTGTACATCGTAGAAATTCAGTTTTGCGCTGAAATTCGGATCTGTAGGACCTGCGAAGAAATTCAGACATCCATCTCTTCCCAAAACTCCGCTGGACTGTTCTACAACCGGGCCAACCGGCGCATAGCACAGTACATCATCAAATCCGGTTCCACCGGTCATCTCACGAAGGTAAGCCACCGGATCCTCTACATTACCTGTGTTCACAAAATGAAGGTCAATCCCTTTTTCATTGGCTTCATCAAGCGGGAATAACTCTTCGGCACGATCCAGTCTGTCCTGGTTCACATCGGTAACCACGATCATACCCGGACGTCTGTCACAGTTCATAGCATAGCTTAAAGCGCCAAGGCCCATAGGACCTGCACCGGCCATGATGGCAAGCTTTCCGCCTTCACGGATACCCATCTCATGAGTATATACACCCATCTTGGTATGGTAGGCTGCATGGAAAGCGCCCACGCTGCAGGAGAACGGTTCTGCCAGGGAAGCTTCGTAATATGCTCTTCCCTTATACTCCAGCATACATCCCAGTTCCATTACCTCTGCAGGAATGATGCAATAGGTAGCATTTCCACCGAAGAATTCGTAGGAGTATCCCGGGCTCCACATGGTTCCCTTGTAGTTCAAAGCCGGCTGAAGTGTGAATTTCATCCCCGGTTTAAACTGATCCTGATGGTTCTTGCCAACCTTGACGATGTCACCGGCCATCTCATGGCCCATGATTGCCGGATGATCTGCCACATCATCATGGACTCTCTTGTGAGCTGTTCCAAGAATAGCGCATTTGTAGGTAGACATACATACGCTGTCGGAAACTACCTTAACCAGAATCTCGTCGTCCTTAATCTCCGGAAGTTCGAACTCTTCCAGGCGAAGATCTTTGGCGGCATGAAGTCTTACTGCTGTTGCTTTCATAATACCCTCCTCATTATAATATAGTTTGGTTGTTGTGTCGATAATTAATTTGCTGTTTTTCTAACAATAAACTGTTGTTTCAACTGTTGTCGTTATTATAACAACAGTTTTTCTCTTTGTCAACTATTATTTTAAAAATATTTTTCAAATTTATATTGTCGTTTCAACAGTTTCCTGAAAACAGGTTTTTCCCGGAATAATGATCCTTTTCCAAAACCAAATAGTCCCATAAGCGCAAAAACCCCCAAACACTCTCTTGCGAGGTTTTTGGGGGTTTTTGTGCTTCTTCTTTAAACATTCATGAACAGCGCACTCCTTCAGGAGGACACATTAATGTAATCTTTTTCGGAAAATTAAAATACACGGATTGCGATCTCTGCCGGCTCATTCAGAAGCTCTTCGATCTCATCGTCCAGCTGCAGGATCGTCAGGGAGGCTCACCGCACCGGCGGTTATGTTATTATGGCTCATCCCCATCTGGTATCGGAGCCCATAAGCTATCAGGGCAATAAGATCCACCTGTCTGTATATATCGAGAAACTGATTGAGGCAGGACTCGACGGAATCGAGGCATCCTATACTTACGACAAGACCAGCTATTCCGGCAAACTGACCAAGCAGGAGATCTATGATGACATCCGGGAATACTACGGAGACCGGTTATTCATCTCCGGCGGCTCCGATTATCATGCAGATGGTAAGAAGGGGGTTAAAAACCCACGTGAGATCGGCGACTGCGGAATCACACTGGAAGAATTCCTGGCAAACGACCGTCTCGTTGCCATGCTCCCGCACCGCCCGGAATAAGATAAGGGTTGACACCAACATAAAAACAGGGACTGTCAGTTCATGGCGTGACTGACAGTCCCTTCCTTTTTTATTTATATACCGAAAAAGTATAACTGGTTCTGGATTGATATTTTTCTCCGGCTTTTAGCACTCCTCCAGGGAAATCTTCCTGGTTCACCGCATCCGGGAAGTACTGGGTTTCAAAACATATGGCACCACGGAACCCATAGACTGCCTCGTCTTTTCCTGGCTCATGATCCAGGAAGTTGGAGGTGTAGACCTGCATGCCGGGAAGATCTGTGCGAACCGTCATCCCAATGCCGGTCTGTCGGCATACCAAGGCCGTCACCTCCCGGAATCCGCTCCCGCTAAGAACATAGTTGTGGTCGTAACCGTTTCCTGTCTTCAGAAGGTAATACTCTTCCCTGATGTCCTGCCCTATGGGTTTGGATCTTCTGAAGTCCATGGGAGTACCTTCCACTGAAATCAGATTTCCGGTTGGGATAAGGTTTTCATCCGTCTCCGTAACCTGGTCAGCATGGAGCACAACGCATTGGTCAAGAATACTTCCGCTGCCATGGCCGCCCAGGTTAAAGTAGGAGTGATTGGTCAGATTCAGCGGGGTATCTGTATCGGTCTGCGCCGTATAATCTATATTCAGCTCATCTTCCTCCGTGAGAGTGTAGGCCACGGTGATATGAAGGTTCCCGGGAAACCCCTGATCTCCGTCGGGGCTGAACAGGTGGAATC
>JBGVCE010000004.1:0-4326 GCA_045226235.1 Anaerobutyricum sp. | reverse complement strand
CAGCTGGCGGATGCCGGTATCGTGGGCCCTGAGGAAGGAACCAAACCCAGAAAAATCCTCATGAGCCCTGAGCAACTGGAACAATATTTGGAAGAGTATCTTTGAAAATACTTTACGAACCTATTAATTTGAGTTATCATAAAATAAGCTGGCCGGGGTCACGGAGCCCCGGCCTTGCTGTTTTCATATTTAATATATTGTATCTATTTAAAAAGTTTCACAGTGATAATTAATTGATAAGGAAATGAGGAAACTATGGCTTATATCATTGATGGAAAGAAGATATCTTCTGAGATCAAAGATGAATTAAAAACGACAGTAGGCCGGTGGAAAGAAGAAGGAAGATCCGTCTGCCTCGCCGTGATACAGGTGGGAAATGATCCGGCTTCCAGCGTGTATGTGGGTAATAAAAAGAAAGCCTGCGCCTATATCGGTATTGATTCCCGGTCCTATGAACTGCCGGAGGAGACCAGCCAGGAAGAACTGCTGGATCTTATCCGGAAGCTGAACCAGGACGATACGGTGGATGGGATTCTGGTGCAGCTTCCCATTCCGGACCATATGAATGAGAAGGAAGTGATCCATGCCATTTCCCCGGAGAAGGATGTGGATGGATTCCATCCCCAGAGTGTTGGTGCCCTGTCCATAGGTGAAGAAGGGTTTGTATCCTGTACTCCGGCAGGGATCATTCAGCTGCTGAAACGATCCGGGATTGAGATTGAAGGTAAGGAATGCGTGGTGGTAGGCCGCAGCAATATTGTTGGAAAACCCATGGCCATGCTTCTTCTTAGGGAAAACGGTACCGTTACCGTGTGCCATTCCAGAACCCGGAATCTTCCGGAAGTCTGCAAACGTGCAGATATTCTGGTGGCAGCCATCGGAAAGCCCCGCTTCTTTGATGACAGCTATGTAAAAGACGGAGCGGTAGTCATCGATGTGGGGATTCATCGGGGAACCGATAAGAAACTATGTGGGGATGTGGACTTTGAGAAAGTGGTGGATAAAGTTTCCGCTATCACTCCGGTGCCCGGAGGCGTGGGTCCCATGACCATAGCTATGCTGATGCACAATTGTGTGGAAGCGGCTAGAAGGAAAATAAAATCATGAGAAATGTACGTTTTATCTCTCTTGGCTGTGATAAGAATCTGGTGGACAGTGAGAAGATGCTTGGGTTGCTCATGGACGGAGGTTATCAGATCTGTGAGGAGGAGTCCATGGCAGATGCCATTGTGATCAACACCTGCTGTTTCATTCATGATGCCAAGGAGGAGAGTATCGAAACGATCCTGGAGGTTTCCAGATGGAAGGAAGAGGGGCACCTGAAATACATCCTGGTTACAGGCTGCCTGGCGCAGAGATATGCGGATGAGATGGAGGAAGCCCTCCCGGAAGTGGATGCGGTGATCGGCGTCTCAGGATATGACCGGATCGTCCAGGTGCTCGATGAATTATTTGCCGGCAGTGACCGGGAAGAAAACCTTGTGACCTACCTTCCGGATGTGGACAGAATGCCGCCGTCCTTCCCTGACAAGCGTCTTGTCACCACAGGGAATTATACGGCTTATCTGAAGATTGCCGAGGGTTGTAATAAGTTCTGTACCTATTGTATAATCCCATATATCAGGGGCCGTTATCGCAGCGTCCCCATGGAGGACCTTCTGGAGGAGGCGAATAATCTGGCAGCAAAGGGTGTCAGGGAACTTCTTATCGTCGCCCAGGAAACCACGGTATATGGGTTGGATCTCTATGGGAGAAAGGCTCTGCCTGAACTCCTGAAAAAACTCTGTTCCATCGAAGGATTAAGATGGATCCGCATCCTGTATTGCTATCCGGAGGAGATTACGGAAGATCTGATCCAGACCATGAAGGAAGAACCTAAGATCTGCCATTATCTGGACATTCCGATTCAGCATAGTGAGGACCGGATCCTGAAAAACATGGGACGTAAGACCACCAGAGATGAGTTGATCGGGCTGATCGGGCATCTTAGGGAGGAGATTCCGGATATCACCCTGCGGACGACTCTGATCACAGGTTTTCCCGGGGAGACGGAAGAAGAATTTAACCGGATGTATGATTTCGTCGACCAGATGGAATTTGACCGGCTGGGTGTATTCCCCTATAGTCCGGAGGAAGGTACCAAAGCAGCCCTCATGCCTGACCAGGTGGAGGAAGAAGTAAAAGAAGAGCGAAGGGATAAGATCATGATGCTCCAGCAGGAGATCAGTGCAGACCATCTTGCATCCCTGGTGGGAACACAGATGGATGTGATGATCGAGGGATATCTTTATGAAGAAGATATCTACATAGGAAGGACATATATGGATGCACCGAAGGTGGATGGAAATGTGTTTGTCCGTGCTGAGGAAGAGATCATCTCAGGAGACATCGTTCCGGTGAGGATTACCGGAGCCAACGAATATGATATGATGGGAGATGTTATTTATGCCGATGAATTTGCCGAATAAGTTAACGATTTTAAGGATTATTCTCATTCCGTTTTTTGTGTTTTTTATGCTGACGGATTTTGTTCCCTATTCCAAATGGATAGCCCTGGCCCTCTTTATCATCGCCAGCCTTACAGACCTGGCGGATGGAAAGATTGCCAGAAAATATAACCTTGTCACCAATTTTGGAAAGTTTATGGATCCCCTGGCAGATAAGCTTCTGGTTACATCAGCCTTTATCTGTCTGGTCTCCATTCACCGGATTCCAACCTGGATCGTTCTTATCATCATTGCAAGAGAGTTCGTGATCACCGGTTTCCGTACTCTGGCCGTGGAGAATGGTATCGTGATCGCTGCCAGCTATTGGGGAAAATTCAAAACTACTTTCCAGATGTTTGCCATCATCCTTCTTATCATGGATCTTGGCGGCCCCACGGTACATATTTTGGAACAGATCCTCATCTATATCGCTTTCATTTTAACTCTGATCTCTATGGTTGATTACCTGGCGAAGAATATTGATGTATTGAAAGAAGGAGGAAATGAATGAGCTCCGGAAGAATAGTTAAAGAGTCTCAGGTGGAATATAAGATCGCAAAGATCCTCACCCATTACGGTCTGACCGTAACCACTGCAGAATCCTGCACCGGAGGACTGGTTGCCGGAACTCTGATTAACGCCGATGGCATATCTGCCAGTTATAAAGAGGGCTTTATCACCTATTCAAATGAGGCGAAGGTACGTTACCTGGGCGTGTCGGAGAAGACTCTGGAGAACCGGGGAGCCGTATCCCGGGAGTGTGCCCTGGAGATGGCAGAAGGAGCAGCCAGAAACACCGGCGCTGACGTGGCGGTTGCCGTTACCGGAATCGCAGGCCCCGATGGAGGGACAGAAGAAAAACCGGTAGGGCTGGTGTATATTGCCTGTACCATGCAGGGAAAAACGGTGGTGAAAAGATGCCATTTCGGCGGAGACCGGCAGGGCGTTCGCCATGCTGCCGTCAAGGAAGCCCTTGATATCTTATATTGCCAGTTACTGCATTATGCAAAATAACAGATCATATGTAAAGCGGAAGCTGTCACTGCTATGTGGCAGCTTTTTTCCTATCCATTGCACAACAGGAAAGATTTGACAGGAAGATGAGCGATATGATATATTACCATCAATATGATATATATTAGATATAACACATAGCACATAGTCAGACAGAGACCTGATCATATGTGCAGCCTGGTTTTACAAAAGAAAGAGGTTGAGGATATGTTGATAGAGATAGACTTTAACAGCCCGCAGGCGATTTATATCCAGCTGAGAAACCAGATTGTTATGGGAATCGCCCAGGAACGTCTTCGTGACGGAGATTCTCTCCCTTCCGTCCGCAGTCTGGCCAATACCCTTGGTGTGAATATGCATACGGTGAATAAGGCATATGCCATGCTTAGGAGTGAGGGGTATCTGATCCTGGACCGGCGCAAAGGGGCAGTGATTCAGGTTGAGGTTGAGAATAAGAATGCGGAGATTGAGAAGATCAACCATAATCTGAGGATGGTCGTAGCTCAGGCTATCTGCAAAGGAATCAGCAGGGAGGACATGCATGCCGTCATCGATGATATGTATGAGCATTTCTGACGCGGTTCCGACGGAATAATGTTTGAAGGAGTAATACATGGGAAAAGAATATAATGCTTATGTCAGGGAGGCCCTGGAGAAGGCCCGGGAAGCTGCCCTGGCATCTTATCAGAAATATATCGGAACGGAACATCTCGTCATCGGACTTCTGTCGGTGGAATCCTGTCTGGCATCAAGGGTTCTGGCTGAATGCGGTCTGACTTATGAGAACTACTACAAAGCCGTACTTGGTCAGTCCATGACCCTGGGG
>JBGVCE010000003.1:0-4228 GCA_045226235.1 Anaerobutyricum sp. | reverse complement strand
TCAATAAATGTGACGGGATCCTGGAGGATATCCCCAAAGGGGCAGACAATGCCATCTACATGGCAGCGGGAAAAGGAATCGGAATCGATCTGCTTATGGAGATGATAAGAAAGGAGATCTTCCGGGATTACGTGAACTGCACCATGCTGATTCCCTACACGGAAGGGGCACTCATCTCTTATTTTAATGAGAATGCCTCCGTAGACCAGGTGGAATACACGGCGGAAGGGACCAAAATCTCCATGAGCTGTCTATGGAAAGACCTGCAGAAATATAAAGAGTACGTCATCTTCTGATAGGTATTGACGAAGAATATTTCAACTATTAGAATAAAAAGAAAACATTAGTATCGGGAGTGCGCTATGAAGTATCAGATTGTGAGTGACGGATGCTGTGATCTGACCAGCAAGGAAATTGAACAGTATAACCTGCGGATCGTACCATTTTATGTCTCCTTCGATATGGAAACCTACTATAAAGAAATTGAGGAGATTGGGATTCGCGATGTCTACGAAGAGATGGTGGTAAAACATCCTGAGATCTTCCCTAAGACATCCCTGCCTTCCATGCAGGATTACCTGGATGTCTTTCAGGAGTATTATGAGCAGGATACCGCTGTTATCTGTATCTGCTTTACTCCGGCATTAAGCGGTTCTTACAACTGTGCCTGCAATGCCAGGGAGGTCTTTCTGGAAGAACATCCGGATGCCCATGTCACTGTCATCAATTCACAGGCAGGAACGGTAACACAGGCCCTGATGGTGATCGAAGCGGGCAAGATGCAGCAGGCGGGAATTACTTATGAGGAGAGTGTCCGGATTCTGGAAGAGATGAAGAAGTCAAACCGGATTTTCTTTACTGTGGGCAATCTGGACTACCTCCAGCATGGAGGCAGGATCGGCCGGCTGGCAGGTCTGGCAGCCAGTGCTTTATCCTTAAAACCCATGATCACTCTGGTGGATGGGGAGATTACCAAATCAGGGGTTGGCCGAAGCCGGAAGAAGACGGTGAAAAAGACCATCGAACTCATGGAGAACCATTTCAAAGATACCGGGGAAGACCCCACAAAGTATTATTATGCAGTGGGCTATGGCTTCGATATTGAGGAAGGAAAAGCCTTCTACCATACGGTGGAAGAAGTGGTAAGGGATCATGGCTGGGCAGAAGAAGTCCTGGAGACCCAGATCGGGGCAACCATCGCCGTCCACACCGGACCCCATGCCATTGGGATCGGAATTATCAAAAGGTATGAGGAATACCTATAAATCGGCATTTTCAACATAAATAATAAAAATATTTGTGATATATGCACAAAAACTAATTACCTAGAACCACTTAAACTATCCATCCTTATTTTTACAAATGGGATATCCTACCATTTTCATGATTATAATTCTTTTAAGATCCGGCTTTGGTCGGATCTTTCTTAGTATATATGCAAAAAGAAAAATGTTTTTCAAGAATATTCTGACAATTTACTCCTTCTAATGTCTGTGCTATGTTACGGATGATCATTTATATGGAAACCTGAATAGAGAGATGATTAATTGAAAGAATAATAAAGGTACTTCATATGGATGAGGAACAGTATCGGAAATATAAACATGCCTTGGGCATGAATCGTCAACGGAGTCTGAACAAGGCTCGAGATATCTGAAAGGAGTTGAATAATATGTCAATTAAAATGATCGCAACAGATTTAGATGGAACTTTATTAAATAGTCAGCACAATCCACCGGTGGAATTTTTCGATTGGGTGAAGAGACATCCGGAGATTCATACCGTAATCGCCAGTGGACGACAGTACCAGACTTTGGTAGGGATGTTCGGCTCACTTGGAGACCAGATGACTTACTGTGCAGATAACGGTGGCTTTATTTTCCACGATGGAAAGAAGCTGTACAGTAATCCGATCGATGGTGAGGACCTGATGAACGCCATAAAATATATGGGAAATATCCCGGATACACATCTGGTATTAAGCGGAGCCCATACTTCCTATATTCAAGATAAGGGCGAGGAAGATCTGGGTGATATTCCCATGTATTTCTCCTCTCTTATGGAGGTAGATGACCTGAAAAAAGTGATTGATAAGGACGAAATCGTTAAGATATCCATATATGATCAGAAGCATGATGCTGCCAATCTGATCCATTTTCTTCCGGATCTGGGAGACCATATGCAAAGTGTTCTTTCTGAGCAATCCTGGGTGGATATCCAGAAGGCTGACACCAGCAAGGGTACCGCCATACAGTTTCTCCAGGAGGAGTATAATGTCAGCCCGGAGGAATGTATCTGCTTTGGAGACTATCTTAACGATACCACGATGATGGAATCCTGCCATTTCAGCGTAGCCATGGCAAATGCCCACCCGAAACTGAAGGAAATCGCCAACTTTCAGACCACCACAAATGATTCCCAGGGCGTAGTAAATATGCTTAGCCTGCTTACAGAATAAGAAACAGAATAGAAACCGTTTTTTAGGAGCAAATCCGTAAAGGATCTTGCTCCTTTTTTTCTCTCGTTTTATGGGGTATAATAAGAAAACAGATTGATAAGATTTGGAAAGGTAATATGATACGATGATCAAAAAGTGTTTACTTATATTAACAGCAGCTGCTCTTCTTACTGCATGTGGACAAAACAATTCTACAGAGAAGACCACACAGTCCATGGAAACACACACAGAAGCTCCAGCAGAGGCCACTACAGAGACGACGATGAATGAACAGACAGAGGCTACTACAGGCACAGAGATAGAAAAAAGTACAGAAGCATCCACACAGCTCGAATTGGAAGAAACCTCACAGGAAGATGAGATAACATCAGAGAAAATCTCCCTGGATCCATCCTGGAAATATGCGGATTATTCGGCAATCCATTCCGGGTCCGCTACGCTTTACAGACATAAGGATAATTTCTGGAATGGTGTCACAGTCTGTGTCAACGCCGGCCATGGAACAAAGGGAGGAGAGAGTGTTAAGACTCTATGCCATCCGGATGGTTCTGCGAAAGTAACCGGTGGAACCACTTCAGCAGGGGTAACGAAATCCTATGCGATCTCTTCAGGCATGTCCTTTCCTGACGGAACATCGGAAGCAGAGGCAACCCTTTCTCTGGCCAAACTGATCAAAGAAAAACTATTGGAAGCAGGATATAATGTTCTGATGATCCGTGAGGATGAGGATGTTCAGCTTGACAACATCGCAAGAACAGTCATTGCCAATAACATGGCTGACTGCCATATCGCCCTCCATTATGACAGTACGGAAAATGATAAAGGGGTCTTTTATATGTCGGTTCCGGATATCAGCCGATATCGGGAGATGGAACCGGTAAAAACCCATTGGAAAGAGCATAACGCTTTGGGAGATGCTGTTATAGACGGTATGAAAGCAGAGGGAATCAATATTTTCAGCGATGGAGATATGGAAATGGACCTGACCCAGACTTCATTCTCTACCATTCCCTCTATCGACCTGGAAGTGGGGGATGCGGGATCTGATCTTTCAGAAAAAACTCAGACCAGGCTGGCGGAAAGTGTTTTGAAGGGACTTAATAAGTATTACAAAAAAGGAGCCAATTAATGCTGACTTATAGTTTCACTGACATGGGATCGGATTCCATGTATGAATATCTATACAAATGCATCAAAAGAGATATATTGGAAGGAAAACTTCATCCTGATGAGAAACTGCCATCCAAGCGGACTTTTGCAAGAAATCTTGGAATCAGTGTAATCACAGTGGAGAATGCCTACGGCCAGCTGATGGCGGAAGGTTATATCTATTCCCTTCCCAAAAAAGGATTTTATGTTTCCAGGGTTAAGGATATTCCTTTTCCGGATACAAGCCAGACCAAACCAGACCGAGAGCTGTCTGTATCTGTTTCTCCCGGAAAAGAATATCTGGCGGATTTCTCCAGCAATCAGACGGATTCCCAGGTCTTTCCCTTTACCATCTGGGCCAAGGCCATGCGGGAGGTTATGAGCGGAAATCAGGAACAGCTCATGACCAATGCCCCCAGCGCGGGAATCCCGGAACTTAGAAAGAGTATCGCAGACCACCTTCGTGCATTCCGGGGGATGATAGTAAGTCCGGAACAAATCGTGGTCGGAGCCGGAACGGAATACCTTTATAGTTTGCTGATTCAACTTCTGGGTGCGGATATCACCTATGGTCTGGAAAACCCGGGATATCATAAAATTGCTCATATCTTTGAAAGAACC
>JBGVCE010000002.1:0-4541 GCA_045226235.1 Anaerobutyricum sp. | reverse complement strand
CATAAAGGCACTGTATCTGATGTATTCGCATCTGTAGAGGGATAGTGAAATGTTACATTACAATGAGAAAAACGTTAAGTCAAAGCTGTTTGACGGGCTGATCGGGCTGGAGAAGGAAGGACTCCGGGTGACAGAGGACGGGTTTCTGGCCCAGAGTCCCCACCCTTTCCCGGCGGATGAGAAGTATATCGTCCGTGATTTTTGCGAGAACCAGACAGAGATTAATACTCCGCCTGTTTCCAATGCCAGGGAGGCCTATGAGGAACTGTTGACCCTGACCAGGAAGATTAAAGATACCCTGGCAGAGCTGGAGAGTAAGGAATACCTGTGGCCATTTTCCAATCCTCCTTATATCTTAAATGAGGCGAATATACCCATCGCCGTATTCGAGGGGGAGGACTATGCCAAGACCGAGTACAGAGAGTATCTGGCCATGCGCTATGGCAGGTATAAGATGACATTTTCCGGAATCCATTTTAACTATTCTTTTGATGAGGAGTTGCTGAAAGCGGATTTTGAACTATCTGAAGAGACGGACTACAAGAAATATAAGGACGATTTCTATGTATCCCTTGCGGCATCTGCCCAGGTGTACAACTGGCTGGTGGTTGCCATATCTGCAGCCAGCCCCTTGCTGGACAGCTCTTATTTTGAGAAGGGCAACTGTGGGAAAGATGTGTATAACGGCATGGCATCCAGCCGGTGCTCCGATATCGGATACTGGAATTTCTTTACGCCGATCCTTAATTACTCGGATCTGAATTCCTACGCGGAAAGTATAGATAATATCGTCAAAAATGAATTTATACGATCTCCTTCCGAACTGTATTTTCCCGTGAGGGTGAAACCCTCTGGATCATACTCCCAGGCTGCCTTTGCCGAGAAAGGAGCAGATCACATCGAACTGCGCATGATCGATCTGAATCCCCTGGATGAGGCGGGAATCGATGAAAGGGATATCCTCTTTCTTCAGCTATTCCTGGTATTCCTTGCCTGCCGGAAGGCAGAGGGGACAGATGCCAACGCCCAGATCAGGGCCATTGCCAACACCAAGAATGCCGCCAGATTTGATCTGAAGACGGTTCATCTGGTGACGGATGATGGCAGGAATCTGCCTATTGCCGACGCGGCAGTGGATATCATTGATGAGATGCTGGACTTCTTCCGGGATTTTGACAGAGAGGATATAAAGGATACCCTGTTTTATCAGAGATCCAAGTTCGTGGATATAAAGAACCGCTATGCCTGGCAGGTTCGGGAGCGGTTTAGCGACGGCTTTGTGAAAAAAGGCATGCAGATGGTTCGGGAGTCTGATCATTTATGATAGGGAGGATGATGAGAATGAAATCCATACTGATAAAGGATACCACCAGGGAGGAGCGTATCCGGATCGTTCATCAGGCCCTGTGGGGAGCCTGCGGGATAGACTGTGAGTTTTGTTCCGGCTGTGACAATCGCGGCGGCGGGCGTATTGAAAGTATCTACCAGCCATACATAGACGGAGAGAAAGAAATCCGGGAAATCAATGCGGAATACAATGCCCCGTTTGTGCGGGGCTAGAGACCATGATTATTATGAAAATAGATGAAATAAGGCGTCAGCAAAACTGCTGGCGCCTTATTCTCTTTGTGACAAGATATTGAATCCTTCCCTTATAAAGGGTATAATTATGATAGTTAGATTTTCGTATGATATATGTTAATGTTTAAGCAAAGGTCTTAAAATAAAGGTAAAATAGAAAAGGAGTTATTTCAATGAGAACAGTTGTTGCGAAATTTGGCGGGACATCTCTGTCTGATGCTGGTCAGATCCGGAAGGTGGCAAACATAATCCGGGAAGATCCTGCCCGGAGAATCATCGTTGCCTCAGCTCCAGGCAAGCGGTTTGAGGATGACATCAAGGTTACCGATCTGCTGCAGCAATGCTATGATGATGCTGTTGAAGGCAAAGATTTTGATAAAGTTCTTGCTGATATACATATGAGGTTTATGGATATCGTGTCAGACCTGGGGGTTGACATTTCTCTGGAATCAGAGATGAAAACACTAAGGCAGCATCTGAAGGAGTGCCCGGAAAAGGGATATGTGCTTAGCCGTGGGGAGTACCTGAATTCCCGCATTATCGCAAAGTATCTAGGATTCACCTTTGTTGATCCGGCCTGGTGCGTGTACTTTGATGAGGAGGGCAACCTGGACGGGAGACTTACCAGAAGAACCATGGAAGCGTCTCTAAGGCCTTTAAAAAATGCGGTGATCGCCGGTTTTTACGGGGCGGATATCAATGGCCGGATCCACACCATGAGCCGGGGTGGATCCGACGTCACCGGAAGTCTGGCAGCCGCTGCTATCCGGGCAGACCTCTATGAGAACTGGACGGATGTATCCGGTCTGTACGCGGCGGATCCCGGTATCGTGGATTCCCCAAAACCCATCGAATATGTCAGCTACCGAGAACTCCGTACTCTTTCTTATATGGGGGCTTCTGTGCTAAATACAGATGCTGTGCTGCCGGTATCTGACCTGGATATTCCCATTAACATCCGCAATACCAATCGGCCTGATGATCCAGGAAGCGTGATCGTCAGAAAGTTTCCTAAAGGGAAAACCAAGTACCCCATCATCGGTGTGGCAGGCAAGTCGGGTATGTCAGTGATACAGATCGAAAAGGTTATGGTCAGTGACGGCGCAGGTTTCAGCGCGCTGGTGCTGGATATTCTGAAAAACAGAGAACTGCCTTTTGAACATTGCCTTACCGGAATAGATTCCATCACCCTTATCATCCGCAGTGACCTCCTGGAGGACTGCAAAGAGGATCTCCTTGATGAGATCCGGCAGACTTTGAATCCGGATTTCATAGAACTTATGGAAAATCTGTCCGTAATCGTGGTGATCGGTGAGAAGGATACGGAATCCAGCGATGCCAATATCCGTGTACTATGGCATCTGATGCAGGCGGGTATTCCCATTAAAACCATCAATCAGGGTGCAGGGAAACTGAACCTTCTGATTGCCGTTTCGGAAGAACGATATCAGGAGGCTATCCTGGCCATTTATAAAGCCATCGAACAACAAAAGGTATAAAGAGAATATAGGTATTTAAAACATTGCCCTGTGGTTGTCCACCCGATTGGAAAACTTCAGGGCTTTTTTTCTTATTATTTATTTATTGACACAACGTCAGAATAGAGTTATAATACATTCTGACACAAAGTCAGAACATAGACAGAGAAGTCAGAAAGGAGGCAGTATGCCAAAAGGATCCCCTGAGTTAACAGCAGCAAGGAAAGAAGAGATTATCAATGCCTGTGAGCAGTTATATCAGACCATGAGTTTTAAGGAGATCACCTTAAAGGAAATCGGAAAGGTGACATCTTTTACCAGAACATCCATATACAACTATTTCCAGACCAAGGAGGAGATCTTCCTTGCACTATTTGAAAGAGAGTATGACCGCTGGAATGAAGAACTGCAGGGCATTCTCAACAATTATGAGGTGCTGAGCAAAGAACAGCTTGCTGATAAGATTGCTTCCTCCATATCCAACAGAGACCAGCTGCTGAAGCTTCTGTCCATGAATAACTATGACATGGAGGCCAACAGCCGTCCGGAGCGCCTGATTTCATTTAAGATGGCATATGGAGAGTCCCTGAAAAACATGTGCCGGCTTCTGACAAAATTCTGTCCGGAGAAATCGGTGCAGGATATCCAGGATTTTATCTATGTGTTCTTCCCCTTCATGTTTGGAATTTATCCCTACACCTCCGTGACGGATAAACAAAGGGAAGCCATGAAAGAAGCAAATGTGGACTATGTATACCAGACAATTTATGAGATTACAAACAACTGCCTGTTAAAGCTTTTATAAGAAAAGGAGATAGGAAATATGGCAAATAAAGTATTAGTAGCAGTATATTCTGCAAGCGGAGTGACAAAACGAGTTGGAGAAGAAATCGCAAGAATCAGCGGTGGGGACTTTTTTGAGATCATGCCCAAGGAAATCTATACAAAAGACGACTTAAACTGGATGAACAAGAAGAGCCGCAGCAGTGTGGAGATGAATGATCCCTCCGCAAGACCTGAGATAGCCAACCGGGTTACTGATATGGATTCCTATGATGCAGTAATTATTGGTTTCCCGATCTGGTGGGGCCTTGCACCAAGGATTATCGAAACATTTCTGGAGAGCTATGATTTCTCCGGAAAGACAATCATCCCCTTCTGTACTTCCGGTGGCAGCGGTGTGGGCAGAAGTGATACAGAGCTTCATAAGAATGTCAGCGGAGATGTCAAATGGGCAAAGGGCGTACAGATTAACCGTCCAAATGAAGGCAAGATAAAGAAATGGCTTGATAAAGTACTGTAAGGAGTGAGTCTGGATGCAATATACGAAACTTGGAAATTCAGATTTAAATGTGTCCCGTATCTGCATGGGATGTATGGGATTTGCCAAGTTTGTTTCCATCCAGGGCCATTACAATCTGATCTTCCGTGAGGAAGAAAGGGAGATGGTTCCTTACTGTGAGGAAGAGAATATCGCTCTTA
>JBGVCE010000001.1:0-2193 GCA_045226235.1 Anaerobutyricum sp. | reverse complement strand
TTGATGTAGGCATTGTAGTCCAGATTGTCCGGCTCCGGGCGTTCTCTGTCCCCCTCGAACTCACCGGGAAAGCTGACGCGATAGTATTTGTAGATATCTCTTAGGTAATTAAAGCGGCTGGTTCGCTCATCGGCATTGCAGATCTGGGTGATGGTATTGGTGTTGACATCCTGCCCATATACTTTCTGTGCCCTGGTCTGGACTTCATACTGCATCAGCAGGATATCATCTGCGCTGATGCCCGGATTGAGATAGTACTTCTCATAGAGGAGGGTAGCCGCGGCAATCCAGACGGAATCTTCAGGGCTATAGCGGATCTGCAGGCTCCGGTCCACGTCATTTACAAAAGCATAGTAGGCCTCCTCCAGTTCCGGGAAGAGAGCTCCGATGGCCTCTGTAAGTTCCGGATGAAGCTTTAGTTCCAGGGTGGAATCCGGAGTATTCTTTCCCCAGCATAGCAGATACCACCAGTACTCATTTCCATCATAATCAACTTCTGCTTTTCTGTCATTTGCCTCACCCAGTATTCGGCCGGCTTCGTTGATGGCTTCCAGCAGGGAATCCTGTTCAGAATGTTCGTGGAAGGCCAGCTGGAGGAGAGTGGCGGCATGATTGTAGGAAGCATAGATCTTCTTAAGCAAAGATTCCTGCTCCTCTGTGAATGTGCCGCTTTCCAGAATGTTGGTCCACTGTTCCGTAGTATAGGGACTCTTGGTCTGGTAATCTGCTTCATATTCATAATCTCGCTGTCGTTGTTTATCCGTTAACATGATCGTTTATCCTTTCTTAAGGTCATCAGGTTTCCGTGTTGGTCCGGATATATACTTTTTCAATTCGGTTTTTATCCATCTTGCGTACAGAGTAAAGGTAATCTCC
Source organism: Anaerobutyricum sp. (assembly GCA_045226235.1). Taxonomy (GTDB): domain Bacteria; phylum Bacillota; class Clostridia; order Lachnospirales; family Lachnospiraceae; genus Anaerobutyricum. Next base: position 1,317 of record JBGVCE010000001.1, on the reverse strand, counting down.
TTCCCTCACCGTCTCTCCCTCTTCCGGGAAATGATCCAGCAATTCGATGAGATGTCCTCCAATGGAATCATAGTCTTCGGATTCGATATCCGTACCGATCAGATCATTCAGGTCGTCAAGCTTGATGCTTCCCTCTACTTCATATTCATGGTCACTGATACGTCGGATCACATCATCCTCTTCCTGGTCATATTCATCCCGGATATCTCCGATCAGTTCTTCAATCAGGTCCTCCAGAGTCACAAGCCCCGCAGTGGTACCATATTCATCAAGAACGATGGCCAGGCTGATGGATTTATTTCTCATTTCTTCCATGAGGACATTGATCTTCTGGAATTCGTAAGTAAAGAAGGGTTTCCTCATGATATCCCGCAGATCAAATACCTCAGGCCGGTGAGTCTGCCGGTAGATGAACAGGTCTTTCAGGTTTACCACTCCGATGACATTATCCTTAGTTTCTTCATAGATGGGAATCCGGGAATACCTTTCTTCCGTAAAGACTTCAGCAATCTCTTCATATGTGGAGTCCACGGAAGCAAATGTCATGTCAATGCGGGGGATCATGATGTCCTTGGCTACGGATTCATCAAAATCAAACACGTTATTGATCATTTCCTTCTCTTCTTCCTCTATGACTCCTTCTTCCTGGCTGACATCCACGATGGTTCTCAGCTCCATCTCCGTCATGGATATGGTTTCATCCGGGTTCACGCCGGACAGACGGCAGAGGCCGCGGCTGATAGAATTGACCACATAGATCACCGGGGTCAGAATAACAGTGATGACATAGATGGGGCCAGAGTAAACTAAGGCAATGGCTTCATTTTTTTTGGTGGCGATGGTTTTGGGTGTGATCTCACCAAGGATCAGAATCAATATGGTAAGAATACCGGTGGCACATCCGATGAAGGTACTTGCATTGTGGTCGAACCCCCAGCCTGTGGCCAGACGGATGGCCAGTGTGGTGGTCAGGGAGGAGGCGGACAGGTTCACGATGTTATTGCCGATCAGGATGGCACTCAGCATTTTTTCGGAATCTGAGATAAGGGCCAGCACTCTTTTTGCCCTTCGGTTTCCTCCCTCAGACAAGGCTCTTATCCGGTGTCGGTTTACGGTGGTAAGAGCGGTTTCTGCCGAGGAAAAGAAGGCGGACAAGGCCAGCAATAGTATCAGTATTATAATCTGCCGTATGGAATCAGGATCCAAGACATCATCTCCTTTTTGTATGTTGGTTTTATCGCTGTATATTATAAATATCTCAATTGTTTTCATTATATTTAATCAGGATTCTGATGTCAACATAAGACCGGGAGGGGA